>NZ_KE992737.1:41685-69302 GCF_000466465.2 Clostridium sp. KLE 1755 | reverse complement strand
AGCGGTTTGGAAACCGCTGCAGCGCTGCGGGAGCCTGAAAAGACCCTTATGACAGGAGGCCTATATGATTGGTTTATTTATTGCTTTGATTTCCGGCGCGTTGATGAGTATTCAGGGTGTTTTTAACACGCAGGTTACTAAGGCGTCTAGTATCTGGGCGGCCAACTGCTTTGTGCAGTTCACGGCGTTGCTTGTGTGTCTGGCCGCATGGGCGTTTACGGACAGGAGTTCTCTTCTCGGCGTGTTTCAGGTACAGCCCAAGTATATGCTTTTGGGGGGCGCTATCGGGGCTTTCATTACTTATACGGTGATTAAGAGTATGGATATGTTGGGGCCGGCCAGGGCCGTTATGCTGATTGTGGTGGCGCAGCTGCTGGTGGCTTATCTGATTGAGCTGTTCGGGATGTTCGGTGTGGAGAAGACCGGATGGGAATGGCGGAAGGCTATTGGGATGGCGGTGGCTATTGCGGGGATTGTGGTGTTTAAGTGGGAGTGAGAGGGATAAGGGATTAAGGGCAAGGGATTAGGGGTTGGGGGGCGGGCGCCGGGGTTCGAGAGCTGCGCTCTCTCACTTTGCGGCTGGCGCCGCATAGGCAGGAACAACAGTCTTGCTGTGGGTGAGCAAGCTCCCCCGCAGCAAGGCTGTTGTTCCTGCCTGCCCGGCTTGTAGCTGTGAAAAAAAACCACTCTCCTCTTGTAAAACTTTTCTTTTTATTTTACAATGGAAGGGCAGTGAGTTACGGGGGCCTTTTCGGGTGCGCCGGGAGCGGTGATACGTTGAAAAGGAGATAAAATGTCAAATTGCAGAATAACTCCAGTACTTGTTTTGGTACTGGTCTTTTCTTTCATGTTCGGCGGATGCGGCAGGGATATGGATCTGCGTGAGCTTTCGCAGGATCAGGTTCCGGCGGGGGCCGGGGAGGAAGATGCGGCCGGAGAAGGCGCAGCGGGGGAGGCAGAAGCGTTTCCCGGGGCGGGCGGTTCCGGCGGTGAGGATGTGTCCGGTGAGGCGGAGTGTGTGATACATATTTGCGGCGCAGTTGCTGTGCCGGGAGTGTACAGGCTGCCGGCGGGAAGCCGGGTCGTGGATGCCGTTGAGGCGGCAGGCGGCCTTGCGGAGGACGCGGCGGAAAGAGGTGTGAACCAGGCGGCGCCCATATCGGACGGGATGCAGATTGTGATTCCGACCCTGGAAGAAGCGGAACAGAAAATTTTTTCGCCGGACGGGGTTATGGAGGAAAATGGAACAGGAAAGGGCGGCCTTGTGGATATTAACACCGCGGATGAGGCGGAGCTGATGACACTGCCGGGAATCGGTCAGACAAGGGCTGATGCGATTGTTGCCTACAGGCAGCAGAATGGTAAATTCCAATCCATTGAGGATATTATGAAGGTGGACGGTATCAAGGAGGGAAGCTTTGCAAAGCTGAAGGACAGGATATGCGTCAGACAGTAAGGATGGGAAAGGTCCGGCCGGCAGGAGCATTTGCTGCACTGCATGCGGGAAAATGGTTCAGGAGTGCATAAATCCACCGCCGCAGGCGGTTTCGGATTGATTTGGCAGTAACTGTGAAGAAACCAGGCAGTTACGGAATAAAATCTTTGGAGGAGCTATGGGAAAGCGGGTTTTGGTTGTAGACGATGAGAAACTGATTGTGAAAGGTATCCGTTTCAGCCTGGAGCAGGACGGTATGGAGGTCACCTGCGCCTATGACGGTGAGGAAGCGCTGGAGCAGGCGAGAAATTCGGAATTTGACATGATCCTTCTGGATATCATGCTTCCCAAGCTGACAGGACTGGAGGTATGCCAGCAGATACGGGAATTTTCCAATGTCCCCATCGTCATGCTGACAGCCAAGGATGATGATATGGATAAAATCATGGGCCTGGAATACGGCGCCGATGATTATATTACAAAGCCGTTTAATATTCTGGAGGTCAAGGCCAGGATCAAGGCCATAATGCGCAGGACAACAGTAAGGGATAACGCGTCAAACGCGCCCAAAACCGTTGTGAACGGTGATCTGAAGCTGGACTGCGACAGCAGGCGCGTCTATATTGCCGGCAAGGAGGTCAACCTGACAGCCAAGGAATTCGATGTGCTGGAGCTGCTTGTCTTAAATCCCAACAAAGTCTACAGCCGTGAAAATCTTCTGAAGCTGGTATGGGGAAGCGATTATCCCGGGGATGTCCGCACGGTGGACGTCCATATCAGAAGGCTTCGTGAGAAGATCGAAAGCAATCCAAGTGAACCCAGATATGTGCATACAAAGTGGGGAGTCGGCTACTTCTTCAGAGCCTGATTTCCGGCTTTGGGGAATGTGCCAGGCTGAATGGAAGTAGAGGCTGCCAAAATGCTTACCAGGCTTAAAAAGCTATTTATGAAAATACCTGCTCTCAGGAGCATGAAGGTATATATATTCTTTCTGATGCTGGTGATGGGCATCCTTCCCAGCTTCATCATGAGGGTTGGTATCCTTCAGAGCTATGAAGAACGTGCGGTGAACCTGCGTATCTCGGATACGCAGACGCAGTTCAAGATCATTGCCAACCATCTTCTGAACAATAATTATCTGCAGGATACCTCAAATGAGGCAATTAACGCGGAGCTGGAACAGATGTCCAATCTGTACGACGGCCGCGTTATTATCATTAACGGCAATTTCCGTATAGTAAAAGATACATACAGTATCAGTGAAGGCAAAACGATTATTTCCGAGGAGGTCATCCGGTGTTTCAAGGGAGAGAGCACCACCCGGTATGACAAGGAAAACGGTTATATCGAAATGACCATTCCCATCGAAGCCCCCAGCTCCGGAAAGAATCAGACAACGCAGGCGGATGCGGGGAAGAAGCCGGAGCAGAGCCAGGTAGTTGGAGTTATGCTTGCCAGTGTTTCCACGGACAGCATAGCGACGACAATGGAAATCCTGAACCGGAAGGCCCTGATTATAGAGATCGTGATGATCATTTGTATTTTCGGTGTGGCTGTGGGATTTTCCTCCATTCTTGTCAAGCCCTTCAACCGGGTGACCCAGGCGATTACCGAGGTAAAGGACGGTTTTACGGACGAGCCCATTGCAGTTCCCGATTATATCGAAACGGAGCACATTATCGATGCCTTTAACCAGCTGCTGACGCAGATGAAGGTGATTGACGATTCCCGGCAGGAATTTGTTTCCAACGTTTCCCATGAACTGAAGACGCCGCTTACCTCCATGAAGGTTCTGGCCGATTCCCTCATGCAGCAGGAGGACGCGCCTCTGGAGCTGTATCAGGAATTCATGCAGGACATTGCCAATGAGATCGAACGTGAAAATAAAATCATCAATGATCTTCTCTCCCTTGTAAAAATGGACAAGACGGCCGCCCAAATGAATATCACGGCGGTGGATATCAATGAACTGATAGAATCGGTGTTAAAGCGTCTCCGCCCCATTGCCAGGCTGCGGGATGTGGAGGTGACCTTTGAAAGCATACGTCCGGTCACCGCGGAAATTGATGAGGTGAAGATCACCCAGGTATTTACCAATCTGGTGGAAAATGCGATTAAGTACAACAAGGAGCATGGCTGGGTCAAGGTGCTGCTGGATGCGGATCATCAGTTTTTTACCGTGGAGATCTCCGATTCCGGTATCGGTATTCCGGAGGCGGACTACGATCATATATTTGAGCGTTTCTACAGAGTGGACAAATCCCACTCCCGGGAGATCGGCGGCACCGGACTGGGGCTGGCCATTACCAGAAATGCCATCCTTCTTCACCGCGGTTCGGTGAAGGTAGCCAGTACGGAGGGAGAAGGCACCAGCTTTACCGTAAAGATCCCGCTTACCTATGTAAGATGACGTGGTTTTCTGCGGCCTTTTTACAGGGGATTATCGTGCAGGAAAAAATGATAAGGCGGCGCAGGACTGTATCTGAGGTACAGTTGCCATGTATGGAAGAACGGAAAGCCTGAACGGAGGTTCAAAAATCGAATGAAGGATACTTCGAACAGAAAAAAGGATGCTTCAAACAAAAAATCGGCATGGGCAGCCAGCATGCTGCTGCTTTTCTGCCTGGTGCTTCCGGCCTGCAGTACGGGGGCGGCGGAACCGGAAGGAACGGCCTTTGATATCTATTATCTCAACAGGGAAGAAACAAAAATAGCCAAAGAGGTTCACTATATTGATTCCGGGGAGCAGTCAGGACAGATAGCAGGACTGCTGGAAGCCATGGAAGCGGTGCCGGAGGAAGTGTCCCTGAAGTCTTCCGTGGGAAACAGTTTCCAGGTGACCGGGTTCCGGGTGGAGGAAGGCGGACAGCTGGATCTGGATGTGGATGAAAGCTACAGAAAGCTTGCGCCCACCACGGAGGTTCTGGTGAGGGCGGCGCTTGTGAGGACGCTTTCCCAGGCGGAAGGAATCAATCATGTGCTGATGACGGTGGGAGGACAGCCGCTGGCAGACAGTACGGGCACAGCAATCGGTCCCATGACTGCCGATGCGTTCATTGACAATGCGGGAAAAGAAATCAATTCCTATGAAATGGTGAAGCTCAAGCTCTTTTTTGCCAATGAAGCCGGGGACGGCCTGGTGGAAATCGTCAAGCCTGTGGAATACAACAGCAATATTTCCATGGAAAAGCTGGTGGTGGAATATCTGGTAAAGGGTCCTGACATCGACGGCGTATATCCGGTGATTAATCCGGGTACGAAAATATTGAGCGTAACCGTCAAGGACGGTATCTGTTACGTGAATTTTGATGAAAACTTCATGACGCAGCTTTATAATGTTACTGCGGATGTGGTGATTTATTCCATTGCCAACTCCCTGGTGGAGCTTCCCAATGTAAACAAGGTGCAGATAGCCGTAAATGGAAAGACAGACATCGTATACAGGGAGACTTTCAATCTGTCCAATCTTTATGAAAGAAACCTGGATCTCGTAAAGACAGGAGAAAATGTGGAATGAGACGGCCCTTATGCCTGGCTATGCTGGGCTTTACGGCCGCAGTCCGGATAATGACATGGATAAAGCCGCTGCCCCAGCCCTCCCCTCCGGCGGAGGACGGGCAGACGGCTGTGGTTGCCGGGACGGTTTCGGATATCACAAGCTATATGGACCCGGAAAACGGGCAGATGGTACATATCGTTTATCTGAAGGCTGCGGATGCGCTTCCCTTTCAGGGGGCAGAAATACAATCGGATCTTAATTTTAAAGATCCAGATGCTGAGTTAATAAAAACTGACAGTATATCTCTTAATACAAATCTAAACAATTTCACGGCTGCCGGTATCAGGGCAGTAAATTTTTCAGACAGAGACTTAAAACAGAATATTACGGTGCAAAAAGAAGCGCAGAAGCAGCTGCAGGAAATAGATATGCAGGTATGGGAAAAGTCCGCTCAGGAGCAGGGAATGCCGGCGCAGACACTGGAAAAGTCTGCTCAGGAACAGGGAATGCCGGCGCAGACACTGGAAAAGTCCGCTCAGGAACAGGAAATGCCAATGCGGTCACAGGGCGGTACCGGTGTGATGTGCAGGCTGCGGGAGGGGGAAGTGCGCCTGCCGGAGATCGGCAGCAGGGCCTGCTATCGGGGAAAGGCGCGCCATTTTAAAACAGCGACAAACCCCGGTGAGTTTGATGCCAGGGCATATTATGCAGGGCAGGGTATCAGTATGCAGCTTTCCCAGGCCGTGCTGACAGGGAAGAGCGAGGGCTATTGCGGCTGGCGTCATGCGCTGTATCGTCTGCGGCGCCGCGCTGGGGAGGTGTTGGAGAATATTTTCCCGCAGAAGGAAGCGTCTGTACTGAAGGCCATGCTTCTGGGAGAAAAAAAGGGAATGGATTCGGAAATTAAGGCGTTGTATCAGGGAGCCGGGATTTCCCATATCCTGGCGATTTCAGGCCTGCACATATCCCTGCTTGGGATGGGGCTTTACCGTCTGCTGAACCGCTTTTTATCACGAAAGCTGTCCGGCCTCCTTTCCTGCGGCGTACTTTTTTCCTATCTTGTCATGACCGGGTTTTCAGCATCCGCGGCCAGGGCGGGCATTATGTTTTTACTCTATATGACCGCCAAAATTGTGGGAAGGACCTATGATATGCCCACCGCGCTTTCCACAGCGGCGGCCCTGCTCCTGCTTGAAAACCCTGCCTGGCTTCAGGACGGCGGTTTTCAGATGTCCTTTGCTGCAGCGGCCGGGGCAGCAGTCACCATTCCTGCCTTTGAACGGATGGGCAGTGATGCTGTAAAGCTTTTCGGAAAAGACAAAGGAAAGAAAAATTATATAAAAATGTATAGGGAACAACAGAAGCATCCCGTCATGCAGAGGCTGCTTCAGGGATTCCGTTCCAGCTTCTGCATCAGCCTTACCACCCTGCCGGTGCTGCTTTCTGTGTTTTATGAATGGAACCTTCTGTCCATCCTGCTGAATGTGTTTGTAATCCCGCTGATGGGGATTCTCATGGGAGGAACGGTGCTTCTCGTACTGGCCGGAAGCGTTGTTGGGGGCATAGGAGAGCCGGTTTTTGTTATCCTTCGGATGCTGGCGCTTCCGGTGAAAGGAATCCTTATTTTTTATGAAAAGCTGTGCCTGCTTTCCGAAGGTCTGCCTGGTATCTGGCATGCGGGAAAGCCGGAGCTGTGGCAGCTTCTTGTCTTTGCTGCAGGTCTTGGGCTTCTTCTGCTTCTGGCGGAGAAAATCCCCAGGCCGGCAGGCGTGCCTGCAGCAGTGCTGCTGTGTCTTGTTTTTGCGTTAAAACCTCAGGACGGCATGCAGATGACCATGCTGGATGTGGGACAGGGAGACTGTATTTATATCAGAACGGAGAGCGGTAAGCATTATCTGTATGATGCGGGCAGCTCCTCGCAGAAGGATACCGGAACCTGGCAGGTGATCCCATTTTTGAAATATCAGGGTGTGGGCAGGCTGGAGGCGGTATTCGTAAGCCATTGGGATGCGGATCATATCAATGGGCTGGAGGCAGTCTTTGAATGGGCGGAAAAGAGCGGCGTTTCCATCGGCGGCCTGGTGCTGCCGCAGGCCCATGTCGTTCAGGATGAGCCGTCCCGGCTTGTGGAAATGGCCGGAAGCTATCACATTCCGGTGTACCGTATGGAGGCCGGGGATCTTTTAACGGATGGGAAAACGGAATTCCTGTGTCTGCATCCGGATGGAAGGGACAGCTTTACGGACCGGAATACAGCCTCTCTGGTTGTGCAGCTCACTCTGCGGGCGGAGAACGGGGATAAGGATTTTTTCATCCTGCTCACCGGAGATGTGGACGCGGAGGGGGAACAAAAAATTCTTGCCTCTTCCCCCGGACTTCTGCAAAGCTGCGATATTTTAAAGACCGCACATCATGGTTCTGAAACCTCGACCACCCGGGAATTCCTGGATGCCGCAGCACCGGCCTGCGCCCTTATTTCCTGCGGCAGAAATAATTCCTACGGACATCCGCATAAAGCGGTTCTTGAGCGCTTGAAAGCCGCACAGATCCCGGTTTTTGTCACAAATGAATGCGGTGCGATTACGGTGCGCAGAAGGCAGAAAAAAATTACGGTGGAGACTTTTTTGAACGTTGACTGATGGCCCGGAATATGTCATGATAATAAAAGTAAACCCCGGCAGTTCACAACCCGAAGGAATGAAGGGAAGAAAAAGTAACAGTTCAGCTGCCAGAACCGTTGCAGGAAAGGAAACTGAGAATGCAGCAGCTGTTGGAAGACATAAAGAAGAAACAGTTCAAACAGGCTTATCTGCTTTATGGGCAGGAGGCCTACCTGAAGAACCAGTACAGGGACAGGCTGAAGGAAGCGCTTGTACAGGAAGGCGATACCATGAATTTCACCGCTTTCAGAGGAAAGGATGTGAATTCCGGCGAAGTGATTGACTTGGCGGAAACCATGCCCTTCTTTGCGGACAGGCGTGTGATTCTGATAGAGGACAGCGGCCTTTTTAAAAAGGGCGGCGAACAGCTGGCGGATTATATGAAGGAGCCTGCTTCCTCCGTGTGCATCCTGTTCATAGAGTCGGAGGTTGATAAGCGCAGCCGGCTGTTTAAGGCTGTCAGGGACTGCGGCTGTGCGGTGGAATTTGCCACACAGGATGAGACTACGCTGAAGCGGTGGATTCTGGGCAGGATTAAGAAGGAGAATAAAACGATTTCTCCTGCGGGCCTGGATTTTTTCCTGCAGAAAACAGGGTCCGACATGGAAAATATCAGCAGGGAGATGGAGAAGCTCTTCTGTTATACACTGAAAAAAGACAGCATTACCGAGGCAGATATAGAAGCGGTATGCACGCATCAGGTAACCAGCCAGATTTTTGACATGGTCGAGGATATTGCGCTGAAGAAGCAGCGGGAGGCGTTGAAGCTGTATTATGATCTGCTGGCGCTGAAGGAACCGCCGATGCGTATCCTGTTCCTGATAGGAAGGCAGTTTAATCTGCTGCTCCAGGTAAAGGAATTGAAGGCAAAGGGCTATGACAACAGGAAAATCGGGGAAAAGACAGGGCTTCACAGCTTTATAGCGGGTAAATACGTAAGCCAGGCTTCCCGTTTTAAAAAGGAAGAGCTGCGTGAAGCGCTGGAAGCGTGCGTGGATACCGATGAGGCGGTAAAAAGCGGGCGGCTGAACGATACGATGGGTGTTGAACTGCTGATTGTAAGGTACAGCTCCGGAGTAAACAAAAACAGCGATGCAGGTTAACTGCATTGAAAATCCGCATTGAAAATCCGTTGCCCACGTTTTGGTAAAAGGTTTCGGATCCTGGACGGGTTTGTGTAAAGACGGCTATTATGGTTCAGGGCAGGCAGTTTTCAGACACACTTCGGAACAGCAAAGGAGAAAAGGTATGAGCGGTATTATTTCTGTAATCATATGGATTGTAATCATGGCGGCTGTATCCGGCGTATTGAAGGGAAAAAGTAACGGTTCGGGGACTAAGGACCGGAATCCCTATAACAAGAACGGCACTACCGTACCACCGCAGAATACCTGGAACAACGGGAATGCAATGCCGCAGAGCCGCGCGGCACAGCCGGATTATTCCGCAGGTACGGTTCCGGAAAAGCACAGGCACGGTGCAGTGAAAGGAACTCATCAAACACCGCCGGCATCAATGGCAACAGAAAAGCAGGCCAATATGTCAACGACTGATTATCTGCGCCAGAAGGCTGTGCTGGATGAGGCGGATCACCTGCAGGATAAGCGGCAGGAGGAAATGCGGACCAGATGGGAGACTGGCGGTCTGCCTTCTGCACAAAGATTATATGAGGGTGACAGCGTGCCCCAGGGCATGCGGGTGATAAAATGCTCCTACTGCGGTGCGGAAAATCTGGTGCCGCAGGGAAGCAGACAGAAGTATACCTGTTATTTTTGCAGGGAAGAATTATAGGAAAGAGGCGGGAGCCGCTGTAGGGGCGGCGGGACGGTTGCTGGTTAAAAAAGTCAATAAAGGCAAAAAGATTTTTCACCGCCCAAGCTGGGCGGATTAAATAACATGGGCGCCAAGGTGCGCAGAAGGGAGAAAATTATGAGTAAAATTGATGAAGTAAGAGCGGAAATGGTAGCTGCCATGAAAAATAAGGACAAGGAGAGGAAGGATACGCTTTCCATGCTTCTTGCGGCGCTGAAGAACAAGGCCATTGACAAAAGAGAGGATTTGACGGAAGCGGAAGAAAATGAGGTCATTAAGAAGGAAATCAAGCAGACCCAGGAAACAAAGGATCTGGCTCCCGCAGACAGGGCGGATATTGTAGAGGAATGCGAGAAGCGCCTTGCGGTACTCAGGGAATTTGCGCCGGAGGAAATGAGTGAAGAGGCCATCCGGAAAGAAATAAATGAGGTTCTTGCCGGCCTGGGAATCGTAACGCCAACTGTGAAGGACAAAGGGAAAATTATGAAGGAGCTTATGCCGAGAGTCAAGGGAAAGGCGGACGGCACCCTTGTCAACAGGCTTGTGGGAGAAGCTCTTGTCCAGCCGTAATACCCGGCTGGCTTCATACCTGCCAGATATGGTTCTCCAACCGATGTTTAATAAAATAACGGCAACTATAATGCTGCCGGACAGCTGTAAATAAATCAAAAAATACCTCTGATGGGAAAAAATTTCTGTCAGAGGTATTTTTTGATCTTTTAATAAAATACCGCCTGTACAGGAGGCTGTTTGAATGAAATATAACAGGATATTTTTAGAAGGTTTTTAGAGAAGTATATGTTACGCTTTAATAACTGTTAAACAGGTTAACGCATTTAGCTGCGCAGGCCAGCATGAAGCGCTACCCGTAACATAAGAAAGTGGTTCAGTAGTGCTAAAATCCATCGCCGAAGGCAATTAGGATGGATATTGGCAGTAATTGTGAGGAAACTAAATATTTACATGCTTTTTATAGTTAAAGCAAAGAATGACAAAATCTTATTGGATTATTTTTTAATGCAATTTAGAAAAAATTTTAAACTTTTTTCCTTTTCGGAGCATCTAATCTATAAACAAACATCATTACCATATAAAAAGTATGACATAATAAAAGAACTGATATCGGGCAGAACAGGTGCCGCAAGGGATAAAAGGGGCGCAGGATGGAGGAAGAATCTATGGCAGAAAGAATTAAAAGCAGAGCGGGTTTGATAGCAGTAACCGTGGTTTTAATCGTGATTTCCGCATTTTGTATAGCAGGTACGGTGAAAGGACAGTCGAGGGATGCCTTCCGTGAGGAGGACGGATATTACAGCCGCCTTGAGGAGGATTACCTGGCTCAGGTCAGGAAGATTTTGAAAGAAGAGGGCTATGCCAATTCAGGGCTGACCCTGACCTTCAGCAGGGACGTGAGGGGAGAGAAGACCTATCTTCTGAAAATCCATAACAGAAGATTTGAAAATCTGGATAAATCAGAGATACAGGGTATTCTTGAACGTATAGGCAAAGTGGAATTCGGTGCGCCGGACTGCAGGATTTATCAGGAATTTTTTTAACAAATCAGTCAGGACACAGTACGGAACATAAGAGATGTGCGGACTGCGGGCATGTTTCAGTTATCTGGACTGTGACAGCTGTAATGAATTTCCTGAATCCCCGGCAATTGGGGAATGACAGAACACAGGTTTTGGGGTATAATAAAGCATAATCGATGCCGGCCGCCGGATAAGGGACCGGCTGTTTTTAATGAATCCGTCTGTCATTAAGGGCGGAGCTGTATAAGCAGATGGGAGAAGTGAAATGGACAGAATCCCCGAACCAAATGAAATTTATCAGCATTTTAAAGGAAATCTCTATCGTGTAGTCACGCTTGCCACGCATTCGGAGACCGGAGAGGCTATGGTTGTGTATCAGGCCCTGTATGGTGATTTTCAGGTATTTGTAAGACCTCTTTCCATGTTTGTCAGCGAGGTTGATCACGAAAAGTATCCTCAGGTACAGGCAAAATACCGTTTCACCCTTGTGCCCCAGATTATGGATAAGCCGTCTGGAGCGCCGGTTGGAGAAACCGGATCGCCAAAGGCATGTGCGGAGGATTCTCCTGAAGAGGCAGAAGAAGAACTTAATCTGGATCCAATGCTGGTAGAGTTCCTGGATGCTGATACCTATGAGGATAAGCTGAATATTCTGGTGGGGTTGCACAGCCGTATCACGGACGATATGCTCAATACCATGGCGGTTTCCCTGGATCTGGAGCTGGAAGAAGGGGAACTTGAGGATCGCTACATGACGCTTAAGAACTGCATCGTTACTCTGGAAAAATATGAGTGCAACAGGCTCAGATAGAATTTTTTCCGGGCAAAGGCGGCAGCAGTAGAAAGAGCGGCAGTAACAGTCAGGAGAATAACTGTTTTTATGAAATATAAAGATATCGTGAAAGGAACCTTTATAGAACGGCCGAACCGTTTTATCGCTTATGTGGAGATTGACGGCAGGCAGGAAAAAGTACACGTTAAAAATACCGGCAGATGCAGGGAACTGCTGCAAAAGGGCGTCACAGTCTATCTGGAAAAAAGCGGCAACCCCGAACGGAAAACAGCCTACGATCTGGTGGCGGTGGAAAAGGGCGGGCTGCTTGTCAATATGGATTCGGCTGCACCGAATCTGGCTGCCGGGGAATGGCTGGCATCAGGAGGCCTGCTGGCTCCGGTAAAGCTGATAAAGCCGGAATGTACTTACGGGAATTCCCGTTTTGATTTCTATGTGGAATCGGAAGCTGTGAAAATGTGGCTGGAGGTTAAGGGGGTAACATTGGAAACGCAAAGGACGGCACTGTTTCCGGATGCCCCCTCTTTGCGTGCCCTCAAGCATGTGGAGGAACTCATCCAGGCTAAGGAAAACGGATATGAAGCGGGGATACTGTTCGTGGTACAGATGGAAGGAATCCGCCGTTTTACGCCTAACTGGGAAACGCAGCCTGCTTTTGCCCAGGCGCTTGAACGGGCGCAGGAGGCTGGTGTTGCTATTTACGCCAGAGGCTGTCATGTGACGCAGGACAGCATGGAAATCAGTTATGAGATCCCCGTTGTTCTGAAACCCGAAGCCAAAAAGCAGGAATGTTTCATTCAAACTGCCAAAGGACGAAGTATGGCAGACAGGCCTGCCGTATGCGAAGCGGATAAAAATGAAAATCTCTGCGATATTGCGCAGCCGCTGTTGAAATGGTATGATGGACACAGGCGGGTGCTTCCCTGGAGAGAGAATCCCGCGCCTTACCGCGTGTGGGTTTCGGAGATCATGCTCCAGCAGACAAGAGTGGAAGCCGTCAAGCCCTATTTTGAGCGTTTTATGGAGGCGCTTCCGGGAATACCGGAGCTGGCGCAGGCACCTGAGGATAAGCTGCTCAAGCTGTGGGAGGGACTTGGTTATTACAACCGTGCCAGGAACCTGCAGAAGGCGGCGCAGGCAATTATGGCGAAATACGGCGGCCGGATGCCGGACAGCCGGGAAGAGCTGCTGAAGCTTCCGGGGATAGGCAGCTATACGGCGGGAGCGGTGGCTTCCATCGCATATGGACGGGCGGTGCCGGCTGTGGATGGCAATGTGCTGCGGGTAATATCCAGATACAGGGCGGACGGCAGGGATATGCTCAATGATAAGGTGAGAAAAAGCGTGGAAGAGGATCTGAAGGCGGTAATGCCAAAGGATCGGCCGGGGGATTTTAACCAGGCGCTGATGGAGCTGGGGGCCGTTGTCTGTATTCCCAACGGCGCGCCGAAATGCGGGGAATGTCCGTGGGAATCCTCCTGTAAGGCGCACATAGAGGGCAGAGAAACAGAATTTCCTAAAAAGGCGGCAAAGAAGGCAAGAAGTATTGAGAAAAAAACGATCCTTGTCATTCAGGATGCCATGAGAGCCGCCATCAGGAAAAGGCCCGCAAAGGGAATGCTGGCCGGAATGTATGAATTCCCGTCGGAGGAAGGGCATCTGGGCCAGGAGGAGGTACTTGCCCTGCTTAAAGAAAAGGGTCTGCATCCTCTGAGGATACAGAAGCTTCCTGATTCCAGACATGTTTTTACCCATAAGGAATGGGATATGATTGGCTATGCGGTACGCGTGGATGAACTGGAGCCCGTAGGGGGAACGCAGGAGGGACTGCTGTTTATTGAGCCTTCTCTGACGGAAAAAGAATATCCCATTCCGTCGGCCTATGCGGCTTATACCGGATATCTGCAGATACGGCTGGGAAATGATAAATTTGAAGAAAAGAAGTGAGGAAGGGACAAAAGCGAAACAGATTCTCCCTTTCTGAAAAGATCGCGGGTGAAACCGCGCAGGCGCCAGGCGCCAGATAGGAGCAGATATGAAACTGTTGTCTATAACAGTACCCTGTTATAATTCTGAAAAATATATGAGGAAATGTATTGATTCCCTGCTTCCGGGCGGAGAGGACGTGGAAATCCTGATTGTGGATGATGGCTCCACAGATGCCACAGCCACGATTGCGGATGAATATGCGGAAAAGTATCCCTCCATAGTCAAAGCCATCCACAAGGAGAACGGAGGCCATGGCTCAGCGGTAAATACAGGCATCGAGAATGCAGCGGGGCTGTATTTCAAGGTGGTGGACAGCGACGACTGGGTTTCTGATACGGCTTACAGGGAAATACTTGACAAGCTTACGGAGCTTACAGGCGGCGAGGAAGTCCTGGATATGCTGATCGCCAACTATGTATATGAAAAAGAAGGGGAAAAGCGCAAAAAGGTAATCCGTTACCGCCATGTGCTCCCGGAGGACGAGATTTTTACATGGAATGATGTGCACCGGTTCCATAAAGGACAGTACATCCTTATGCATTCCGTCATTTTCCGTACAAAGCTTCTGAAGGACTGCGGGCTGAAGCTGCCGGAACATACTTTTTATGTGGACAATCTTTTCGTGTTTGAGCCGCTGCCGTACGTGAAGAAAATGTATTATATGGATGTGAATTTTTACAGGTATTATATCGGCCGCGCGGATCAGTCCGTAAATGAAAAGGTGATGATCGGGAGAATCGATCAGCAGCTGAAGGTAAATAAAATCATGGTGGATTATGTGACTGCCAAAAAGCAGTTTCTGGCAACGCATAAGAAGCTGCGCAATTATATGCTCAACTACCTGGATATCATTACCACGGTGTCGTCAATTATGCTGATTTGTTCCGGTACGGATGAGAATCTGGAAAAGAAAAACGAGCTGTGGAAATATATCAAGCAGAAGGATCCGTTCGTTTTTTTCAGGCTGCGGTATGGGCTGCTGGGCAGTTATACCAATTTGCCCGGAAAGGGCGGCAGGAAGATCTCTGTGGAGGGCTATAAGCTCTGTCAAAGGTTCTTCAAATTTAATTAGAGCGGCGCCGTGGCGGAAGAAAAAGGCCTCCCGGGGAGGGGATCTCCTTGCGGTCCTTTGCCGGAGGCGGTCAGAGCGTCGGGCAGGTGTTGGCAGCGGCTGCTGTTAGACTGGGCATTGCGATGAGCCTTGGGCGAAAATTGTGTCAGGAAAGCCTTCCACAATTTTAAGTCTCATCTCCATAGTCTAAAAAGCAGCCGCTGCCAACACCTGCCCGGCGCCCTGACCGCCTCCGGCAAAGGACCGCAAGGAGATCCCCTCCGGGAGGCCTTTTTCTTCCGCCACGGCTGGGGTAGTGGGGACGGAAGGGCAAAAGGGCGGAAGGGCAAAAGGATGGAAGGGCAAGGGGTGTGGAGGAAGTTGTTTAGGAGTGGGCGGGGAGATGGGGGATGTGGTTATAAAAAGGAGGCAGGTAATCTGGTCGGTTACCTGCCTCGCGTATTGTTTTGCTTTAAATATTTTGCATAGAAGCTTTTTTCATAAATCATAAATCAACGGATTTTATGCGCGGCTCTTGCAGCACGTCTTGCGGTTCTGTATTGTTTCAGGTAGATGAGTACGTCGTAGTGGTAAACGATTCCGTACATGGCTGCGGCCATGACAAAAGCGGTAAGTACGTCGAAGACGGAATGCTGCTTCAGGAACATGGTTGCCAGGATAATGGAAACACAGAGAACCCCGGAGGTTCTGCGCAGCCATTTTTTCCTGCCCAGTTCTGAGCGGGAGAGTGCGAAATGCGCGCCCAGTGAGTTATATACGTGTATGCTTGGCCAGAGATTGGTGGGGGTATCCGTTTTGTAAAGCGAAGCGACCATCTGGGTAAAGATATTGTCCCTGGGCATTACGGCGGGCCTTAAATGGTGTCCGTTGGGGAAAAAGGTGGAGACCAGAAGGAATACCGTCATTCCGGTGCAGAGAAAGATGGCTGTTCTGTAATAGTCATCCTTATTGTGCAGAGCCAGGTACAGGACAACTGCCGGTACGTAGACAAACCACAGGAAATAAGGGATGATGAAAACCTCGTTAAAAGGAATATAGTTATCAACCGCCATATGGATTACCTGATATTTCCATATATGTCTTTGCTCCAGCCAGGAGAACCAGGTCATATATACGAAGAAGTATAATGCAAAGGGAAGAATGTGTTTGTATTTTTCATAGATGTTTTTCATAATATTCGCCTCTTTGAAGGTCCCTGGTGTTCATTCCATGTGGGCAGTGCCGACGGAACAAAGAACGGGGAGGATCGGATTAGCAGTTAGCGTTAATGTTCATAGTTACTATGTAGACAGGAGGACAGCCGTCTTTCTGAATGGCTCTGCCAATCAGGAAGCATCGGATGTTCATCCGATGGGAATACAGGTGGAAAAGCGGTCCTATGAGCCGGCTTTTGTATCAATATTCCCGCAGGCCTGAGTTGCTACGTTTAATAATAGAAACGGAGCAGCTGCTTTGAACAGCTGACCGTAATATCGTCCGAGCGGCAGGCTACCTCGCCGTCGGTATGGACCCATAAAGGAGCGGAGGTGCGGATATGTATGGTCTGGCCGCCGTAACGCTCCACGCCATTGTAGCGATAGTGCTTTCCCTGAAAAGCGGTAGGAAGGACAAGCAGCACCTTCCATTTGGGCACGCCGCTGACCGTACACAGATCCAGCATGCCGTCCGCCGCATCCGCGCCGGGGCAGAAGTAGAAGCCGCCGCCCTCGTAACAGTGGGACATGCAGGCGATAAACATCAGGCCGGGGAGGCGGATGCTTTTTGCCGAAGGGCTGTTTTCATCTATAACCAGCTCAGCGCTGTCTCTTCCTGAGCGCATCAGCTGTTTCAGGGCGATTCCCAGATAGGTTAATTTGCCCAGACCTACTTTATTCAGGAAATCCTTCATGCGTGACTTCATGGCTTCCTGGCATACGCCGGCGTCAAAGCCGATGCCGCAGCTTACGAGGAAACGGCGGTCCGGCGGTACGTCCGCAGGCTGGGAGGCTTCGGGCAGGTATGCTGTATTATAATGAAGAAAACCCACATCCATCCGCCGTTCGCGGGCGGAGGAGAGTATGCGTTCCAGGGCTTCCAGGGGATTCCGGCTGATGCCTGCATCGCGGGCCAGATCGTTGCTGGAGCCGGTGGGGATATAGCTGAACCGCGTCCTGGAAAAATCCGCAATTCCCTGCACCGCTTCGTTTGCGGTTCCGTCGCCCCCCAAAACAACAAGGTGGACGTCCTCTCCTTCCGGAGACAGGGAAGAAGTAAGCTGCCGGGAAAGCTTAACCATGTCGCCCGGGCCTTTTGAAAAAAAGACCTGATAAGGAATCTTCCTTTCCTCAAGGACAGGCTTTATCCGTTCCCAGTATTTCTGCCCTCTCCCGGAACGGGAGGCAGGATTTACCAAAAATGAATACATATGAATCTCCCCGGCTTTCCCTCAAATATTACAGTCCGGCCTCCGGAGGCTGTCCTGTAACCTCATTATTACTGATTTTCTAAGGTTGTATTGTAGCAGAAATGAAATGGCAAGTAAAGTGAAAAAGGGCAACTTAAGAAAAGTATAAGAATAATTTTATATTTGCATTTAATGGAATGTATGCTATAATCATCCCAACGCAATTTAATATATTAACGCGCCGCAACAGATGAATCGTAGCGGACATACTTATGCAGGAGGTAAAAGGATGTATTCTCTGGATGAAGTGAAGAAGACAGATCCGGAAATCGCGCAGGCGATTGTGGATGAGCAGGAAAGGCAGAACAGCCATATCGAGCTGATCGCTTCCGAGAACTGGGTGAGCAAGGCTGTAATGGCGGCAATGGGAAGCGTGCTTACCAACAAGTATGCGGAAGGCTATCCGGCCAAAAGATATTACGGCGGATGTGAATGTGTGGACGAGGTTGAGAACCTTGCCATTGAACGTGCGAAGAAGCTGTTTGGCTGTGATTATGCCAATGTACAGCCCCACTCCGGTGCACAGGCCAACATGGCGGTTCAGTTTGCCGTCCTGAATCCGGGAGATACCGTTATGGGTATGAATCTGGATCACGGCGGACATCTGACACACGGCAGCCCGGTGAATATGTCCGGAAAATACTTCAACATTGTGCCTTACGGCGTGAATGATGAAGGCTTCATCGATTATGACAGAATGAAACAGCTCGCCAGAGAATGCAAGCCTAAAATGATCATTGCAGGGGCTTCCGCCTATGCAAGAACCATAGATTTCAAAGCCTTCAGGGAAGCTGCCGACGAAGTGGGAGCCTGCCTGATGGTGGATATGGCCCATATTGCGGGCCTGGTTGCCGCAGGGCTTCATCCCAGCCCGATCCCCTATGCGGATGTGGTAACGACTACAACCCATAAGACGCTGCGCGGACCCAGGGGAGGCATGATCCTCTGCAATAAGGAAGCTGCGGAGAAGTATAATTTTAACAAGGCTATTTTCCCCGGGATCCAGGGAGGCCCCCTGATGCACGTAATCGCTGCAAAGGCCGTATGCTTTAAGGAAGCGCTCAGTGACGACTTTAAGGTGTACCAGCAGGGAATCATTGATAATGCCCAGGCGCTGTGCAAGGGGCTGATGAGCAGAGGAATCAAAATCGTATCCGGCGGCACGGACAATCACCTGATGCTTGTGGATCTGACCAACGTTGATCTGACGGGCAAGGCGGTGGAGAAGCTGCTTGACGAAGCGCATATTACCTGCAATAAGAACACCATCCCCAACGATCCCAAGTCCCCGTTCGTAACCAGCGGCGTCCGTCTGGGTACGCCGGCCGTTACCTCCAGAGGCATGAATACGGAGGATATGGACAGGATCGCAGAAGCGATTGCACTGGTGATCAAGGGCGGCGAGGCAAAGATTCCGGAAGCGAGAGCGATTGTGCAGACATTGACGGACAAATATCCGCTTGTGTAATAAAAAGAGGAGAAATAACGGGGCGGCATGCCCCGTTATTTTTAAGTTGAGGTAATTATGAAAAGTAAAGGAAACACCCGGATTGTATTGAGAAACCTGCGGGATGCAAACGGCATGTTTTCAGAGGATGCGCTTAAGCTCCTGGCGCTTGTGACCATGTTTCTTGACCATGTGGGGGCCGGGCTGCTGAAGTATTTCCTTGTTCACACCATCCCTGAAGGCGGCGCGGCCTGGCAATACTGTGATGCGGCGTATCAGATTCTGAGGACTGTGGGACGTCTGTCCTTTCCCATATATTGCTATCTTCTGCTGCAGGGCTTTCTGCATACAAGGAGCGTGGCCAGGTATGCCCTGCGTCTTTTCCTGTTTGCCCTTTTGTCGGAGGCTCCCTTTGATCTTCTTTTTTATGGAAAAATGACAATGGCGCACCAGAATGTGTTCTGGACGCTTCTGGCCGGGCTGCTGACGATGGCTGCGGTAAGGCAGTGCCGGGAGCGGCTGAAGTCACAGGTTTTTGGCGGGCTGTGCAGCGCCGCTGCTGTGGCGGCGGGAATGACGGCGGCCGGACTGTTGCATACAGACTATGGATACAGCGGTGTTTTCCTCATTGTTGTGCTGTATTTGCTGCGCGGGGACAGGAGCCTGCAGTGTATCCTGTCCCCTGCGCTTTTTCTTGCCTCTTATTTCATCGGCGTTCCGTTGGGACTGCGCAGCCTGGAGAATGCGGTGGACAGCCTGGGGATAGAGGGCTTCTGCATTGCCGTATTCCCCCTGATCTATTTATGCAACGGAAAAAGATATATAAAGGGGCATAAATATTTCTTTTATCTCATTTATCCGGTGCATATGCTGATTTTGCTCCTGCTGAGATCTTTGCTGCTGTTTTTGCTGTAACGTATAATTGAATGCATATTTATGCAGTGTCAGGCGGATTGTATTTCTAAAAGTACAATCCGCCTGTAAATTTTTGTTGCTTTCCCGGAAACCCTATGCTACAATATCTCTCGGTGACACACAATTGTTTGCAGTGGAAAGACATGATATGATAAGGGCCTGAAGGCATGAAAACAGCCCGGGATACAGGATGAGGAATATGCAGAAGACGAGCGATTATTATGTAGTAAAACAGAAGGCGGTGCCTGAGGTCCTGCTGAAGGTAGTTGAGGCAAAGCGCCTGCTGGAATCAGGAAAAGCGGCGACAATACAGGATGCGGTGGAGAGAGTGGATATCAGCCGGAGCTCTTTTTACAAATATAAGGATGATATTTTTCCGTTCCATGATACCGCACAGGGTACCACAATTACGTTGTCCATGTCAATAGAGGATGAGCCGGGGCTTTTATCGGATGTGCTGAAGGTAATTGCGGATTTCGGGGCGAATATTCTGACAATCCATCAGAGTATCCCCATTAACGGCGTGGCATCCTTAAGCATCAGCGTCCAGGTGCTCAGCACGACGGGAGATGTTTCCAGGATGCTGGAAACCATGGAAGAGCGAAGAGGCGTCCGTAACGTCAAGATATTGGCGAAGGAATAGAATTTCATAAAAGTGGCAAGACGGAGGAAGAGATATGATAAACGTAGCAGTTCTGGGATACGGTACGGTAGGAAGCGGTGTTGTTGAAGTTATTGAGACGAACAAGGATGTCATTGACAAAAGGGCGGGACAGGAGCTGCATGTGAAATATATCCTGGACCTGAGGGATTTTCCCGGAGATCCTTATGAAGACAGGATAGTGCATGATTACAATATCATCCTGAACGACCCTGAGGTATCCATTATATGTGAAACCATGGGAGGCAACGAGCCTGCCTTTACTTTTTCCATGCAGGCCCTGAAGGCCGGGAAGAGCGTCTGCACCTCCAATAAGGAGCTGGTGGCAAATCATGGGGCCGAGCTTATCCGCACGGCGCGTGAGAATGAATGCAACTATCTGTTTGAAGCCAGCGTGGGCGGCGGCATCCCCATTATCCGTCCGCTGAATGTAGCGCTTACGGCAGAACGAATTGAGCTGATTAACGGTATCCTTAACGGAACCACCAATTATATACTGACTAAAATGGCGGAAGAGGGAAGTGATTTTGATTCCTGTCTGAAGGAAGCGCAGGATAAGGGCTATGCGGAACGCAATCCCGAGGCCGATGTGGAGGGCTATGACGCCTGCCGTAAAATCGCCATCCTTTCCTCCCTGATGACCGGGAAAACCGTGCGTTACGAGGATATTTACACAGAAGGAATCACGAAAATCACAAAAGAGGATTTCCTCTATGCCAAAAAGATGAATAAATTCATCAAGCTTCTGGCCAAGAGCCGCGAGCTGGACGGCGAATATTATGCCATGGTGGCGCCCTTTATGATCGGGGAGAAGAATCCCCTGCACAGTGTAAATGATGTTTTTAACGCTATTTTCATCAGGGGCAATACCCTGGGTGACTCCATGTATTACGGAAGAGGCGCCGGAAAGCTGCCTACCGCCAGCGCGGTGGTTTCCGATGTGATCGACTGTGCGAAGCACGGACGCAAGCACATCATCTGTATCTGGGAGGAAGAAAAGCTTTCCCTTAAGAGCATGGAGGATGCTTCCCGGAAATTCTTCGTACGTGTTTCCGAAGGCTCAGAGGATGCGGTAAAGAAGCTGTTCGGAGATGTGGATAAAATAGAAGCGGAGGGAATAACCGGTGAATACGGCTTTGTGACCTCTGTTATGACGGAAAAGGAATTTGCGCAGAAGTCGGCGGAGCTTCCCGGATTTATCAGCCGGATCCGCCTGGAAGAGGACTAGAATGTATGGCAGGCCGCGGCAGGCGGCGGAATCGAGGAATGAATGAAATATGTGGTGGTGCTGGGAGACGGGATGGCAGATGAGCCCATCTCCCGGCTGAACGGAAAAACCCCTTTATCGTATGCAAAGACGCCGGCGCTTGATGCGCTCAGTAAAAAATCCGAAATCGGTATGGTAAGCACCATACCTGAAGGCATGAAGCCCGGCTCCGACACGGCGAACCTGTCGGTAATCGGCTATGATCCCAGGAAATATTATTCGGGCCGTTCTCCGCTGGAGGCATTGAGCATCGGGGTTCCCATGCAGGATACGGATATTGCCATGCGGTGTAATATAGTAACGCTTTCCGAGGAAGAGGGAATCCCTTTTTCCAAAAGGAGAATCCTGGATCACAGTTCCGGGGAAATCAGTACGGAGGATTGTGCGGTGCTGCTTCATGCCGTGATGGAGAAGCTGGATCGTGACCCTTATCATTTTTATGTGGGAACCAGCTACCGCCACTGCCTGATTTGGCAGAACGGCGAGGTGGAAGAGCTGACGCCCCCGCATGATGTGCTGGGCAGGGAGATAGCCCCTTATCTGCCGGCTGACAGAATGCTTTATGAAATGATGGAAAAAAGCTATGAGATTTTAAAGGATCATCCTATTAATAAGGAACGCAGGAAAAACGGGTTGAATCCCGCCAACTGCTGTTGGTTCTGGGGGGCGGGAACCAGGCCCGCACTTCCCTCCTTCCAGGAGAAAACCGGGAAAAAGGGCATCATGATATCCGCGGTTGACCTGCTGAAGGGGATTGCCGTGGGCGCGGGGATGGATGTGGCGCAGGTGGAAGGAGCCACCGGCGGTTTACATACGAATTATGAAGGAAAAACGCAGGCGGCGGTGGACGCCCTGATAAAGGACGGTTATGATTTTGCCTATATTCATATAGAAGCGCCGGATGAGATGGGCCACCAGGGCAGCGTGGAAAAGAAGCTGCAGGCCATCGAATATCTGGATGCAAGGGTGGTGGGACCGCTGACGGAAGCCCTTGACAGGAGCGGAGAGGCTTACAGGCTTCTGGTCATGCCGGATCATCCCACGCCGATAAGGATAAGGACCCATACGGCGGAAAGCGTGCCCTATCTTTTGTACGACAGTACCAGCCCGCAGAAGAATGACTGGAATTATAATGAAGCAGAGGCTATCCTGAGTGGGAATTTTATCCCTGAAGGGTATAAGCTTATGGATAAATTCCTGGAAATCAAACAGAAGATGCATCTGTAAAAAGCCCTTGCCGGCGCCCGGCCGCCGGTCTGGTTCCAAAGCATAAAAAAGAAAGGAAAAAAACGCCGTATCAGGAGGCGTGAGGATAGGTTATTATTATGAAGGTTGTGAAATTCGGAGGAAGCTCCCTTGCCAGCGCTGAACAGTTCGTAAAGGCAGGCGATATCATCAATTCTGACAAGGAAAGGAGATTTGTGGTGCCCTCCGCTCCCGGGAAACGCAGCAAAAAGGATACCAAGGTAACGGATATGCTGTATGCCTGCTACGCCGCCGCACAAGAGGATCAGCCTTTTCAGGATCAGCTGAAGGCGATTGAAGCAAGATATGAGGAAATTATCAAGGGGCTTTCCCTGGAACTGTCCCTGAAGGAAGAATTCAAAGTCATTTTAGATAATTTTAAGAAAAAAGCGGGAAAGGATTATGCAGCTTCCAGAGGAGAATATCTGAACGGCATCATCATGGCGGCCTATCTGAAATTTACTTTTATTGATGCGGCGGAAGTGATTTTCTTTGACGAGGACGGGAATTTTGATCCGTACAAAACGGATAAGGTGATGTCTGCAAGACTGGAAAAAGAAGAGTATGCGGTAATTCCCGGTTTTTACGGCGCTATGCCGGACGGAACTGTCCATACTTTTTCCAGGGGAGGTTCCGATATTACAGGATCCATCGTGGCAAAGGCTGTTCATGCGGAGGTTTATGAAAACTGGACTGATGTTTCGGGTTTCCTGATTGCGGATCCCCGTATCATCCCCAACCCCGTAGGCATCGATACCATCACCTATAAGGAACTGCGGGAGCTTTCCTATATGGGGGCAACGGTTCTCCATGAGGACGCTATTTTCCCTGTAAGAAAGGAAGGGATTCCCATCAATATCCGCAATACCAATGCGCCGGACGATAACGGGACATGGATTGTGGAAAGCACCTGCCAGAAATCCAAATTCGTCATTACGGGAATTGCAGGAAAGAGGGGCTTCTGTTCCGTCAATATTGAAAAAGACATGATGAATGCGGAAATCGGCTTTGGCCGCAAGGTGCTCCAGGCCTTTGAGGACAGCGGCATTTCCTTTGAGCATGTGCCTTCAGGCATCGACACCATGACAGTTTTCGTGCATCAGGATGAATTTATGGATAAGGAGCAGAAGGTGGTGTCCGCCATCCACCGTCTTGCCCACCCGGATACCATTGATATTGAATCCGATCTGGCCCTTATTGCAGTTGTGGGCCGCGGCATGAAATCCACAAGAGGAACGGCCGGCAGAATCTTTTCCGCCCTTGCCCATTCCAATGTTAACGTAAAAATGATTGATCAGGGCTCCAGCGAGCTGAATATCATCATCGGCGTAAGAAATGAGGACTTTGAAACGGCAATCCGTGCGATTTATAATATGTTTGTGCTTGTTCAGATTTAACATACGGATTTGATACAGGCAGTCTAAAAAGAAGAAAGCGTGAAATTCCATGGCTCACGGCCGGAATTTCACGCTTTTTGTGCCTGTGGGCATTCAGATGCCGCGGCTGCGCTCATTTATTCTGCATCTGTTTCAGTTTTTTCAGAACCCAAGATCCTCGGCAACCAGGAATACTTTAATCCGGCCTGTATGGCCGCTGCGCCTTGTTATAACTAGCTGGTTGCAGAAACAATCGGGAGACAGACAGTCTCCGCATTTCCCCGTGGCTGCGCAGGGCGTTTGGCGGTTCAGGCGGACGGCATTGGGCGGGCAGGCCATGGTGCGGACACGCTGGACGGCGCTTTCCAGGGAAGCTGTCACCTTATTCATCCCCACAATGAGCATCACATGCCTGGGGCCGTGAATCAGGCAGCTAACCCGGTTCCCGTTTCCGTCAAAGTTCACAAGCTCCCCTTCATAGGTAATTGCATTACTGCTCATAAAATAGTAATCGGACATAACGGTCCGGGCATAGATTTCACGCTGTTCCTCCGGTGTTTTGGCTTCAGAACGGTCAATCAGCCGGTAATTTCCCTGCTTCAGCGCATCCATCATCCCGCTCTCCTGTACGGAAGCGCTTCCGCCCCAGGATACAACGCTGCCTTCAGGCATCATCTCAAGTATTGCCCTGACGCAGGAAGCGCTGTCTTCGAAAAAGTACCCTTCCATATTTCTTTTTTTCAGATTGGCGATAATCCCCTCACAGGCCCTGGCAAAAGCTGTTTGTCTGTTGTCCATATGTAACCCTCCGTTCCGCCGCCGTATAACCGGCGGCAATTGTTATTAATGATAGTGTAAGGCGTAAAAAGAGCATTGTCAATTTATGTGGGGATAGGGAATAGAAGAACAAGAAATTGAATTATCAGACAATTCATATAATTATATACAATATACATATAATTAAAGCTTATTTTTATTGGAAATGGAAAAATAACATTTTTTATTAAAAAAGACAAAAAATATATTGACAATTCTTATTTATACAGATATAATGAAGTCACAAACAAGGAAGAAACAAAAAAATATAGAGGAAAGGAAGGTACAGACCACCGAAAACATAAACTTTAATCTTTAAAAACAAAATTTTTAAAGAAATAATCAGACAGCGAAACACAACTTAATAAGGAAAGCCTTAAAGATTGTTCGATAAGAGAAAAGGATTTTCTTTCACGAGAAGGACTTTAGATTGAAGGAACCGTGGTTATCTGACAGGCTGGTAACTGTAAAAAAGATTCTTTTGAGAACGAGAAAATTTCTGACAGCAAAGAAAATTATCTTTAGTTTAAAGAAACGACATAAGCCGACATCTTTAGTTTAAAGAAAAGGTTCTGAGAGCCAAGGAAACAGTATCCTTAGTTGAAAGAAGTAATTTATTATAGATGGCAGTCAGATAAACAAAAAGAGCCGTCATTTTAAAGAAATCCGGGAGAGAAAAGAATAGAATCTTTAAGAACAATAAAATATATACTTTAAGGACGATGCTAAGGACCGAAGCAGAACGAGTACACTTACTTGAGTGACGAAGAATCATCATAGAAATAAGATGAATACCGTTGCAGTACACGAGTACAAAGAGTAGGAAGAGTGGAAAGAAAAGCGGAGGAGAAAAATGGAGGAAGAGGCCATTGGATAGCATAGTTTAGGAGCGGGTGTCAAGAATGAAAAATGATTGATACCCGCTTCTATTTGTGGTACTGTTAAAACAGAAAATCCAGAGTTGGTAATTCAAGAATAATAATTCAGAGTTCGCATAAGCCTGAGGACTCTCATATTGCTGGCGGGGCGCTGCTTCGGCGGCTCTAAATCAGGCGGCTGCAAAGAATGAATCAGTTAAGTTATGTAAAGGGGTATTGGAATGAACCGGAGAGATATGCGGAGAAAAAGAAGGGTCAGAAACCAGATTATATCATATATTGTGGCAGTGCTGATTCTGGCCGGAATCGTGACGGGCGGAGTGATGGGGATCCGGTCGATAGCCAGCGCCATGGAGGAGAAAAAAGTGGCGGAGGAATCTCAGGCGCAGGCAGAATCTCTGGCTCAGGAGGAAGCAATGATGCAGTCGCAGACGGAGAATGAAACAGGAGAAGCACAGACGGAGACGCCGGTTGAGAATGTTCCATCTAAGGAAGAACTGCTGGAGGAACTGGTGGAATCCTGTGTAGCCAATATGAGCCTGGAGGATAAGGTGGCTGGTTTGTTCATAGTTACGCCGGAGCAGCTGACCGGAGTAACTAAAGCGGTTCAGGCAGGTTCAGGTACGGAGGAGGCCCTGAAGAAATATCCGGTAGGGGGCCTCGTATATTTTGCGCAGAATATTCAGTCCGCAGAACAGCTGAAGGAAATGCTTTCCAAGACGGCCGGTTATGCGACCTATCCTCTTTTCCTGGGAGTGGATGAAGAGGGCGGCAGTGTCGCCAGAGTGGCGGATCAGCTGAAGCTGGCCAATGTGGGACCGATGGCGGATATTGGAGCGGGCGGTGACGCATCCGCTGCATATACGGCGGGACAGACAATTGGCACTTATCTCGGAGAATATGGCTTCAATCTGGATTTTGCGCCGATAGCGGACGTATTGACCAATCCGGACAATAAGGTGATTGGGGACAGAGCCTTCGGCAGCGATCCGGCAGTGGTGTCCCAGATGGTTGCAAGCGCCGTACAGGGACTGCAGGATACGGGGATAAGCGCCTGCATCAAGCATTTCCCAGGACATGGAAATACGTCGGGGGATTCCCATGAAGGCTCTGTGAAAACGGACAGGACGCTGGAAGAAATGCAGGCGGCGGAGTTCCTGCCTTTCCAGGCCGGGATTGATGCCGGGACGGATATGGTGATGGTAGGCCATATTTCGGCGCCGGGTCTGACGGACGGGGATGCGGAACCGGCGTCCATGAATGAGAAGATCATTACGGATATTTTAAGAAAACAGTTGGGTTATAACGGCATTGTAATTACAGATGCCATGAATATGTCTGCCATTTCCGAATATTATGCGGCGGATGAGGCGGCAATAAAGGCTTTGAAGGCAGGCGCGGATATGATACTTATGCCGGAGGATTTCGTGAAGGCGTACGAAGGCGTTGTGGCGGCGGTTAAGGACGGGACGATTGATGAAAACCGTATCAATGACTCGCTCAAGAGAGTGTACCGGGTGAAGTATGCGGGGACGCTGGAGGAGTAGAGCGGAGCGGCGGATGCCCTGAGGCAGCAGGCGGCAGGCCGTAAGCCGTAATAATGGAACCGGCCGGACAGCAGAAATAAAAAAATAAAAAAATTTGAAAATATAGTTGACAACAAATTAAGTTTATTGTATAGTAATACTTGCCCGTCGGACAGGCGGGCAGGTACATCACAAAAGGATATATTGAGTGATGTCAGAATGCGATAGTGGCGTAGTTGGTAACGCGC
>NZ_KE992737.1:850-41585 GCF_000466465.2 Clostridium sp. KLE 1755 | reverse complement strand
GTTCGAGCCCCGTCTATCGCTCTCACAGAACAAAAAGATAACGGCTTCCGGAAATCGGACAGCCGTTATTTTTTAATTGCCGTTTAATTTATTCTTAAATCTTTCTGAATCCGATTCAGTTTTCGGCAGGTTGTATGCTATACTAAGCGTGTTTGAATTTTGCTGAAAGCAGGCTTGCAGACGATGGGAATGAGTTTCCAAACATGCTTTGCGTCACGGATAACAGGGCTTATTGCTGTCTGCATGGCCGGAGCGGAATTAATATAGGGCTGCGGCGGTTCCGCCGCGGAAGATAAAGGAGGCTGCCAGTGGGTAAAGAATCCGGTAATGAAATGGAGCAGATCCAGAGAAGCCTTGAGCAGTTTCTGGATCGGGAAGTGGCCAGGTATGAAAAACAGGAAAGCAGGAATACAGAACGCAGATATACTGCCGGGGAAGAATATCCGGAAGAAGAATACTCTGACGAAGAGTATCCGGAGGATGAGTATTCAGAGGAGGAGTATCCTGAAGAAGAGTATCCGGAGGATGAGTATCCCGAAGATGAGTATCCCGAAGATGGGTATCTAGGAGAAGAATACTCCGAAGAAAAGTATCCTGAAGACGAATACCCGGATGAAGATTATTCTGCAGAAGATTATTCAGGCAACGAATATCCTGAAGATGAATCCCATGAAGAGGAATATGCCAACCGGCGTTATCGGAGGGACCCATTTCCGGAGGAGGAGTATGGGTACAACCCGCAGGAAAGATACATAAGACACGGGAAAAAAGAAGCAAAACGGAAGAACGCGGGCCCAAGTTTCCCGGACCGGACCGGGCCGGAACTGGGGAAGCCCCCGAAGAAGCAGAAACCTGAGAAAGAAAAGGGCGGCGGAATGAAAGGAAATAAAGGTGCTTCCGGAAAAAAGAAAAATTCCGGCGGAAAGAAAAAGTCAGGCTTCAGGAAATTTCTCACCCTGCTTATTGTGCTTCTGGCGGTGCTGGGAGGAATCTGGTATGTAATGGTTGGACATATATATGGCAAAATGAGGTACGGCCGTGTGGAAACGCTGGCAGGTGAGCCGCTGAAGGAACAGGGTGTGGTGAACATCCTGCTTATAGGAAGCGATTCCCGGACAGCAGGGGATGAAGGAAGATCGGATGCCATGATACTTCTTTCCATCAGTGATAAGACGAGGACGATTCATATGACCTCCCTGCTGCGTGATATGTATGTGGATATTCCGGGAAGAGAGGGCAACCGTCTGAACGCGGCCTATTCCTTCGGCGGGCCCGAGCTTCTTCTGGAGACGGTGAAGCAGAATCTGGGAATCGATGTGAACCGTTATGCGGTAGTGAATTTCCAGGCATTTGCCAACCTGGTGGATGCGGTGAACGGGGTGGATATGGAGCTGACCAATGATGAAGTGAAGTGGGTCAACGCTTACCTGAATGAGTATAATGAGCTTCGCGGCATGCCGATAGATACCGATTATCTGGATACTTCCCTGAGCGGGACGATTCATCTGAACGGCCCTCAGGCGCTTGCTTACAGCCGCAACCGGTTTATTGGTACGGATTTTGGCAGGACGGAGAGACAGAGGAAGGTGCTTGCGGCTGTAATGAAAAAGCTTCCGGCAGCCGCGGTGACGAATCCGGGCGGCCTGATTGACGGCCTGTTCCCGAACCTGACAACCAACCTGACGCAGGCAGAATGTATGCGCCTGAGCCTGATGGCGGGTAAGCTGCTCACCTATGAACTGGTGCAGGAGAGCATCCCGCTGGAAGGGACTTATTCGAATGCAAGCATCCGGGGCATGGATGTTCTGCAGGTGGATTTTGATAAAAACAGCGCCTATCTCCGTGCGCAGCTTTACGGGGAGAAAGCGCAGTAAAATATAATAAACAGCAGTAAAATATAAAAATAAACAAAGGAGGACGGGAGCAGCCATGAAGGCGCTCCAGGGGAGAGATTATGAAAACCGAACAATATGGAACAAAGGAATTAATGCGGCGTTTTATGCCTTATTTTAAGAAGTATAAGGGGACGCTGTTCCTGGATCTGTTCTGCGCGTCTATGACTACGGTATGTGAACTGGTTCTTCCGCTGATTATGCGTTATATTACGAATGAAGGGCTGCGTGATCTGGCGGCCCTTTCCATAAAGACCATTGCGGGTCTCGGCTTCATTTATTTCCTGCTTCGTGTGATTGACTGTTTTGCCAGCTACTATATGGCCGGCATGGGTCATGTTATGGGGGCAAAGATAGAAACGGATATGCGCCGCGATGCCTATAATCATTTGCAGAAGCTTTCCAATACTTATTATAACAATACAAAAGTGGGACAGATTATGGGCCGTATTACAAACGACCTGTTTGATGTTACTGAGTTTGCGCACCATTGTCCGGAGGAATTTTTCATTGCGGGGATTAAGACGGTAATTTCCTTCGTGATTCTTGCACAGATAAGCCTGCCGCTTACTTTGATCGTATTCGTGTTTGTACCGATTATGGCCGGAGTCTGTATGACCCTGAATTTCCGTATGAGGAGCGCTTTCAGCAAACAGCGTTACCAGATTGGGGAACTGAATGCCAGAATTGAGGACAGCCTTCTGGGACAGAAGGTGGTTAAGGCCTTTACCAATGAGGATATGGAGAACCGGAAATTTGAGGTGGACAACAATAAATTTCTGGATATCAAGAGAGAAACCTACAAATATATGGCGCTGTTCCAGACTACAGTAAAAATGTTTGACGGTGTTATGTATCTGGCGGTAATTGTGGCGGGCGGCTTCTTTATGATAAAGGGTCTTGTTGCCCCCGGGGATTTGGTCGCTTTCATGCTGTATGTGACAACGCTGATTGCTACTATAAGACGTATTATTGAATTTGCAGAGCAGTTCCAGCGAGGAATGACGGGAATTGAGAGATTCCTTCAAATCATGGATGCTGATATAGATATTTTTGATGAGCCGGAGGCTGTGGAGATGGGCACGCCGGAAGGGGAGATTACCTTTAAGGATGTTAGCTTTGAATATCCGGATGATCACAATATTGTGTTTACAAATCTGAATCTTTCTATCCACAAAGGAGAGAAGCTGGCTATTGTAGGGCCTTCCGGCGGCGGAAAGACCACGCTCTGCAACCTGATTCCCCGTTTTTATGATGTGACTGCGGGACGTATTACCATTGACGGGCAGGATATCAAGAGCTTTACCCTGAAGAGCCTGCGCAGGAATATCGGTATTGTTCAGCAGGATGTGTACCTTTTCTCAGGTACGGTTTATGAAAACATTGCCTATGGACGGCCGGGAGCGACGGAGGAAGAGGTGATGGATGCTGCAAAAAAGGCCGGCGCCCATGAGTTTATTATGGGACTGAAGGATGGCTATAACACCTATGTGGGAGAGCGTGGTGTGAAGCTCTCCGGAGGACAGAAGCAGCGTATCAGTATAGCAAGGGTATTCCTGAAGAATCCGCCAATTATTATTTTAGATGAAGCTACCTCAGCCCTTGATAATGAAAGTGAATTCGCAGTTGCAAAATCACTTTCCAGGCTTTCGGAGGGAAGGACAACGCTTACTATTGCCCATCGCCTTTCAAGCATCAAGAATTCCGACCGTATCCTTGTGCTTACTGAGGAAGGGATTGTGGAGGAAGGAAACCACAGCGAGCTGATGGAGCTGAAGGGAATCTACCATAAGTTTTACACCACAGCGGATTTGCTGAAATAAAATTGCCGGTGGCCGCATATCATGTTATACTAATGATAGCAGGCCTGCCGTGCCAAAAGGGCCTGACGGATCAGTTCCGCCAGGCCTTTTATATGTATGGAAATTTTTCCTTTTGAAAGTTTCCTGCGGGGTGATATTGCGTCTTTAGCGTGGGACGCAGAGAGCGGATAGCGCGGTATTTCTTAATCAGGGCCTGAGTGCGGAAAGCACAGAACAGGAGTATGCATGAAACTAATTTTTATCGGAGCGGATCATGAGGTAACGGGCAGCTGCCATTATCTGGAGGCGGCCGGAAAGCATATTCTGGTTGACAGGGGGATGGAACAGGGGATAAATCCCTTTGAAAATGCGGAACTGCCGGTGCAGGAGGCTATGATTGATTATGTGTTCCTGACCCATGCGCATGTGGATCATTCGGGGATGCTTCCTCAACTGTACGCAAGAGGCTTTCGCGGGAAAATTTTTGCAACCCAGGCGACAACGGAGCTTTGTGATATTATGCTGCGTGACTGTGCCCATATACAGCAGCAGGAGGCGGAGTGGAAGAACCGTAAGGCGAAGCGGCATGCAGGCTCGGAAAAACATGAAGCGCCTTATACGATGGAGGATGCGGAGGGCACCATTGGCCTTTTAGTACCCTGTGATTATCAGAAAATAATTGAGGTTTGTCCCGGAATCAGGATCCGTTTTACGGACATCGGGCATTTGCTGGGCTCCTCCAGCATTGAAGTGTGGGCACAGGAGAACGGAATTCAGAAGAAGCTGTGCTTTTCCGGGGATATCGGGAACAAAAACCAGCCGCTCATCAAGGATCCCCATCCTACCAGGGACGCCGATTATGTGATCATGGAATCCACCTATGGCGACCGGCTGCATGGGACGGACCGGCCTGATTATATTTCAGGGCTGGCAGAGGTGCTGCAGAAGACCTTTGACAGGGGAGGCAATGTGGTGATTCCCTCGTTTGCAGTGGGAAGAACCCAGGAAATCCTGTATTTCCTGTGGAAAATCAAGGAAGACCGCCTGGTGAAAAACCACGGCAATTTTCCGGTATATGTGGACAGTCCGCTGGCCGTGGAGGCAACGGGGATTTTTGAAAAAAATATTTATGACTGCTTTGATGAAGAGGCTATGGAGCTGGTGCGTAAAGGAATCAATCCCATTTCTTTTCCGGGACTGCGTCTGTCAATCACCAGCGATGAGTCAAGGGCGATTAATTTTGATGAAACGCCGAAGGTGATTATTTCCGCATCGGGTATGTGTGAGGCGGGGCGTATCAAGCATCATCTGAAGCACAATCTGTGGCGGGAGGAATGTACCGTGCTCTTCGTAGGCTATCAGTCTGTGGGGACGCTGGGACGGAATATCCTGGAGGGCGCCCAGGAGGTAAAGCTGTTCGGGGAGTCCGTGGATGTGCGGGCCGAAATCAAGGCGCTTCAGGGAATGAGCGGCCATGCGGATAAGAACGGGCTGATTGAGTGGCTGAATTGTTTTGAAAAGAAGCCGGAGCGGGTGTTTATCGTCCATGGGGAGGATACGGTATGCACCTCTTTTGCCGAATGCCTGCGCCATGAATATGGCTATGACACCTATGCGCCGTTCAGCGGAACACGGTTTGATCTGCTCCATAACCTTCTGGAATATGAGGCGGCGCCGATAGCCAGGGAAAAGAAGGCCAGGGCAGCGGTGGCAAACAGCGTCTATGCGAGACTGGAGGCCGCCGGGCAGAGGCTTCTGGCGGTTATCCGCAACGGAAAGGGTATGGCAAACAAGGATATGGCGAAGCTGGCGGATCAGATCAATGCGTTGTGTGATAAATGGCAGTAGGAAACGGAAAACTGATTTTAAAAACAGAATTCAGCATACAGCTTTCAAGAAACTGAGTTCATGAAACAGTTTTTACAAAACAGAATTTACAGGACAGAACAGGAGAAAAAAGCAGAATGAGTCTGGCAGATATAACATTTATTCAGATGTGCAGGGATATCCTGGAGAACGGAACGAGCACCGAAGGGGAGAAGGTCCGTCCCAGGTGGGAGGACGGCACGCCGGCCTATACCATCAAGAAGTTCGGCGTGGTCAACCGGTATGATCTTTCCAGGGAATTTCCCATACTGACCCTGCGCAGGACGGCGCTGAAGTCGGCCACGGATGAGCTTCTGTGGATTTGGCAGCGTAAATCCAACAACATCCATGATCTTCACAGCCACATCTGGGATGAGTGGGCGGATGAGGACGGTTCCATCGGAAAGGCCTACGGCTATCAGCTGGGGGTGAAGCATCAGTATAAGGAAGGCATGATGGATCAGGTGGACAGGGTGATTTATGATTTGAAAAATAATCCCTTCAGCCGCCGGATCATGACGAATATATATGTGCATCAGGATCTGCATGAGATGAACCTTTATCCCTGCGCTTACAGCATGACCTTCAATGTGACCCAGAAAAAGGGAGAGGACAGACTGACGCTGAACGCTATACTCAACCAGCGTTCCCAGGATGTGCTTGCCGCCAACAACTGGAATGTGGTACAGTATGCGGTGCTGGTCCATATGCTGGCGCAGGTATGCGGCATGCAGGCGGGAGAGCTGGTGCATGTGATTGCGGACGCCCATATTTATGACAGGCATATCCCTATTATAAAGGAACTGATTCAAAGAGAGCCTCTGCCGGCGCCTTCGTTCTGGCTCAATCCGGAGGTGAAGGATTTTTATCAGTTCACAAGGGACGATGTGAAGGTGGAAAATTATGTGACAGGGGAACAGATTCAGGGAATCCCCATTGCTATCTGAAAACCGAAAAACAGGCAGAAGGAGGGAGGCTGGCGGCAGTCAGGCTGTCAGTGGGCAGCATGGGCCGGAAAAATATCCCGGCCTCCCTCATTTAAGAGTTAATTTGCGATAGGCCCGCTGCGGCGGGCGGTTAGGAGAAAAAATGAATATTATAGTTGCAGTAGATGAAAACTGGGCCATCGGATACCGCGGGGATCTTCTGGTAAGGATTCCGGCGGACCATAAGATGTTCAGGAATGAAACCATAGGAAAAGTGGTGGTGCTGGGAAGGAAAACAATGGATACATTTCCTGGAGGGCTGCCGTTAGCCGGCAGGACCAATATCGTGCTGACCCGGAATCCGGAATATCAGGTAAAGGACGCCATAGTGGTCCATTCTGTGGAGGAGCTTTTGGCGGAATTGAAAAATTATGACACAAAGGACGTTTATGTCATTGGGGGCGACAGCGTTTACAGCCAGCTGCTTCCTTACTGTGACACGGCCCATGTGACCAAAATTGACCGTTCCTACGAGGCGGATACTTACTTTCCCAATCTGGATGCCTCAGGTGAATGGGAAATTACGGCGGAAAGCGATGAACAGAGTTATTTTGACACAACATATCATTTCCTGAAGTATGAAAGAAAACAGTAAGAGGGAGATTACAGAAAATAAATAAATTTCTGCTTCCATAACCGTAAACTTTATATTATAATATTTTTGTGCGCCTGCTTCCTGTCGGGCCGGAGAGGCTAAAAAGGGCCTTCTGACGGGCCGGCCGCTTCGCAACCGAAGCCGGTGCGTATGATCGCGTTTATGCGAATGATAAAAGGCAAACAGCAAAAGAGGTATATTTTATGGAAAGAAGAGTAGGAACCATTTCAAGAGGAATCCGCTGCCCGATTATCCGTGAAGGGGACAATCTGGCAGATATCGTTGTTTCCAGCGTGCTGGAAGCGGCGGAAAGTGAAGGCTTTGAGTTAAGGGACAGAGATGTAATCTCCGTAACGGAATCCATTGTGGCGAGAGCGCAGGGAAATTATGCATCCGTTGCAGCGATTGCGCAGGATGTGAAGGAGAAGCTGGGAGGAGAGACTATCGGAGTTATTTTCCCCATCCTTTCCAGGAACCGTTTCGCAATCTGCCTTCGCGGAATCGCTATGGGAGCTAAGAAGGTGGTGCTGATGCTCAGCTATCCCAGCGACGAAGTGGGCAATGCGCTGGTTTCCCAGGATCAGCTGGATGAAGCCGGAGTGAATCCCTACAGCGATGTTCTTTCCCTGGAAAAATACAGGGAGCTGTTCGGCGAGAACAGGCATCCTTTCACCGGCGTGGATTATGTGGCTTATTACAGCGACCTGATCCGTGAATGCGGCGCGGAGGTTGAGGTTATTTTCGCCAACAATCCCAGAGTGATTTTAGATTATACAAAGAATGTACTCAACTGTGATATCCATACGAGAGCGCGCACCAAGAGGATCCTGAAGGAGTGCGGCGCCCAGGTGGTATGCGGTCTGGATGATATTCTTACATCCCCTGTAAACGGAAGCGGCTGCAATGAAAAATACGGCCTGCTCGGCTCCAATAAATCCACGGAGGACACCATCAAGCTGTTCCCCAGGGACTGTACGGATCTGGTGAATGATATCCAGAACCAGATTCTTACGAAAACCGGAAAGCATGTGGAAGTAATGGTTTACGGCGACGGCGCCTTTAAGGATCCTGTGGGAAAAATCTGGGAACTTGCCGACCCCTGTGTGGCGGTGGCCAATACGGAAGGCCTGGAAGGAACTCCCAACGAAGTGAAGCTGAAATATCTGGCAGACAACGATTTCAAGGATCTTTCAGGAGATGCGCTGAAGGAAGCGATTTCAGAAAGAATCAAGGGTAAGAAGGGGAATCTGGTGGGAGACATGGCTTCTCAGGGAACTACCCCCAGAAGGCTTACCGATCTGATCGGTTCTCTCTGCGACCTGACGAGCGGTTCCGGCGACAAGGGAACTCCTGTTATCCTGGTGCAGGGCTACTTCGATAACTTTACGGACTAGAGCGTGTTTGAAAATTCATTCCTGACACACTCTAAGGTGGCACAGCAAATATTTTGGAAGCCGGCAAACGCGTCTGGTACGTGGTGTAAGGGCTTCTGAATTTACACTGGAAGAAACAGAAGGGAGAAAGCTTTGACTGAGCTTTCTCCTTTTTGGAAGAAGGGAAAGAGTGAGCCTATGAAAACCGTACGGAAGGACAGGCACGGCGGAAAATATCAAAACCGGATTTTCCTGCTGCTTCTGCTCATGGCGGTGGTTCCGCTTCTGATAGCCGGAAGCATATCCTATAAAGTCTATCTGGATGAAGTGACCAGGCAGACGGACCTTTCCATGGAAGCGATTGAAGCCCAGATCTGCAATGATGTGGAGGTTACGCTTTCTTCGATCCGGCAGTTTTACAGGGAAATTTCCACGGATGATCAGATGAGCTGGCTGAAGGAGACGGGAAGCATACCCTACAGTGATTACAGCAATCTGAATGAGGCACAGAATCTGCTGAAGGGGCCTACCTATCTGGATGAATATGTAGGAAGCTATGCCTTCATCAATATCATGCAGGACTGGGTGCTTACGAATAACGGCATGTACCGGCTGAGCGAGGCCAGGAACAAGGAGCAGGTTGACGCGCTTCTGGAAAAAGCGGCGCAGTTTCCCTCCACGTTGTTCTGGATGAATAATGTGGGAGAAAAATCAGCCTATGTGAATGGGATTTATCAGAGCAAAACGCTGGATGTTTCCGGCTTCCAGATGATCATGAAGCTGCCGGGTAATGTGAACCGGGTGGATCAGATCGTTATGGTGCAGCTGAACCTTCCCAGGTTGAGGCAGCGTCTGGACAGCAACCTGGCCGGTTATGAGCTGTGCATATTCAGCAGTGATGCAAAGACCATATATTCTTCCGATGAGGTGCTGGAAAATTATTTTTCCGCGCATCCGGAGGAGCTGAAAAACGAAAAACGCATAGATAACCTGAAGATAGAAGGCGGCGGTGAATACAGGATCCGGATCAGCGGCACCTCGGGCAACGGCATGAATTATGTGCTGGCCTATAATCTGGGGCAGATGAAGGAGGGCGCGGGAAGAATCCTGGGAGTTTCCCTGGTGATCATGGGCGCGCTCATCGTGCTGCTCATCCTCAGCCGGATATTTACAAGCATCCTGTATCAGCCGGTGAAGAGCCTGAACGCGTATGTATCCGATATTGCGGGGGTGGATACGGAGGAAATGGATGAGTTTTCCGCCATCCGGGAAAATGTGGTACAGCTTGTGGACACGAAGGAAAGCCTGCAGCTCATGGTGCAGAACCAGCAGAAGATATTGGTGGAGCAGTTTATCATCCGTACCATCCGCGGGGAAATGACGCCGGAGGCGGTGGCAGGGGCGCAGGAGCAGTTCCAGCTGCCAAGGGCCAGGGTATACCAGCTCCTGACGGCGGTGTGTATGCTGGAAGGGGAAACGGACCAGGAAAGCGAGCTGGAAAATGAAGCGCTGAGCATGACCATTGTGAAGAAGGCGCCGGAAGGGATTGCCGCCGGGCTGATTACGCCGGTGCTTTGCCTGAACGGACAGATCCTGCTTCTGACAGGCGCCAATACCCAGGAGGAGCTGCGGGAAAAGACAATGCGCATCCACACCGAGTTTACGGAGTTTGTGGAGACGGAGTTCGGCTGCTCGCTAATTTCCGGCGTCAGCCAGGTATTTCCGGGGCTGAAATATCTGCGCACCGCTTACAATGAATGTATGGAAACGCTCAAGAATACGGGGAGCGGGCCAAGGGATCACAGCGATATCACCTTTTATGAGGAAATCGCCAGGAACGACGGTATTATAAGCGGCTATGATTATGTTATGGAAAATGCGCTCACCAAAGCGGTCAATGACGGCGACTGCGAGGAAGCGGCGCAGCTGGTGGATAAATTCATCAACAGCCTGAATAACAGAGGGATAACCCGTCATGACAGGAACTTTTTCCTGTACCGGCTGGTGATAGCCGTGCTGGCCGTGCTTTCGGACGCGGGCCTGTCCGCCAACCAGGTGTTTCGGGACCATTCCGAAGATATTTTCCAGAAGCTGAACTATATCTGTGAAAGCGACAAGCTCAAGAGCTATATGAATTCCCAGATCGTCCAGCCCTCCATCGAAGCGCTGCGGCAGTACCGCTATCAGGCTTCCTCCGAAATACTCAGGCGGATCATGGAGCTTGTGCATGAGCGCAGGGGGGACATTACGCTGACGGAATGCGCTGAGCAGCTGAATTATCACCCCAGCTATATCTGGAAAATCCTGAAGGCGGAACGGAATATGACCTTTACGGATCTGGTGAACCTGGAAAAACTGGAAACTGCAAAAGAGCTGCTGCTGAATACGGAGCTTTCCATCGCGGAAATATCGGAGCAGCTCAGCTATGCAAACACACAGAATTTTATCCGCTTCTTCAGCAAATATGTGGACAGCACCCCGGGAAAATACCGGAAGGAGCATAAAGGCCAGGAGGATAAAAGCCGGCTGTAAAATAATCATGTTGTAAAATACGGTAACAAAAGATGATAATCATATGCTTTCCGGCGGGAAAGATAATGATTATTGACAGGAGCAGGGAGGCGGAAAGCCCGTAGAACGGGGCTTTCCGCCTCCCTTTTTATTTTTGCTGAAATGGAAAGATATTCCTCATTGAAAAACATGTGTAGTTAGATTACTATACAAAACGAACCAAGGGACACCACATCCCAATAGTTAAAGAAGAGGAGGGCTTTTAGTGAGCAGACAAAAAGGGAAGGCAGCCGCTGTTCCCTATCAGAAGAAGGAATCGTTCCTGCATTTCGTGATAGCGCACAAATGGCTGTATATTCTATTAATACCCGGCGTGCTTTATATGCTGGTGTTCAATTACCTGCCGATGGCGGGAATCGTCATCGCGTTCCAGGATTTCAGACCCTTCAGCGCAGACAGCGCCATCGGCGCATATCTGTCCAGTGAATGGGTGGGACTGGCGAACTTCAAGAAGTTTTTTATGGGCTATGACTTCACGATGCTGTTGAAGAATACCCTGTCCATTTCCATACTGAGTCTGATTTTCTTTTTCCCGGCGCCTATTTTACTGTCGCTTCTGTTAAATGAAATCAGATGCCAGGGGTACAAGCGGGTGTCGCAGACGCTGATTTACATACCGCATTTTATTTCCCTGGTTATTGTGGCAACGCTGACGCAGCAGCTGTTCAGCACCACGGACGGTATTGTTTACAAGATTCTGGAAAGCATCATGGGCAGGGGCGCTGCGCCGGATGTCCTGGCGTCGCCCAAGTATTTTTACGGCCTGATTGTAGGACAGAATATATGGAAGGAAACCGGGTACGGCACCATCGTATTCCTGGCGGCGCTGGCCGGTGTGGATATGGAGCTGTATGAAGCGGCGAGAATCGACGGCGCTGGACGCTGGAGGCTGATGTGGCACATTACGCTGCCCGCCATCCGCGGAACCATCGTAATCATGCTGATTCTGAAGGTGGGATCCATCCTGAATACAGGATATGAGCAGATTTTCCTGATGCAGAACGACCTGAACTATACGGCATCCGAGGTGTTCGATACTTATATATATAATAAAGGCATCAAGCTGGCCCAGTATTCCATGGCGACGGCGGCAGGCGTATTCAAATCCGTTGTCAGCCTGATAATGGTGCTGGCGGCCAATAAGATTGCAAAGATGTGCGGCGAATCAGGATTCTATTAAAATGGAGGGAGATATCAATGGCAAAACAGCGTAACGGCTCCAAAATCAAAAGGAGCCCCGGCGACCAGGCGGTACAGGTTTTGATTTATTTCATAGTCGGTTTGAGCGCAGTGGTGACTGTCCTTCCGTTCCTGTATGTACTGGCCGGTTCCTTTGCTACGGAGCGTGAACTGACGGAGAGGGCGTTCTTCATCATTCCCACGGAATTTTCATTAAACGCCTATAAATATATCATCCGGACAGGAGATGTGTTTAAGGGGCTGAAAAACTCGGTGATTGTAACCGTCATCGGTACGGCCATCAATATGTTTTTTACAACAACACTGGCTTATCCGCTTTCCCGTTCCTATCTGAGAGGGCGTAACTTTTTCATCAATATGGTTATCATCACCATGCTTTTTTCAGGTGGTATGGTACCCAGCTATCTGGTAGTCAGCTCGCTGGGACTGACCAACAGCTTCTGGGCGCTTTGGCTGCCCGGCGCAATCAGCGCCTTCAATATGATTATCATCAAGAACTACTTCCAGGGAATCCCCAAGGAGCTGGAGGAAGCGGCGAGAGTGGACGGCAGCTCGGATTTGGGAATTTTCCTGAAAATAATCCTGCCTCTTTCCAAGCCTACCATCGCGTCCGTATCCCTGTTTTACGCGGTAGGGCACTGGAATTCCTACTTCAGCGCAATGCTCTATATTTCCGATAAGAGCAAGGAGGTAGTGCAGATCGCCCTGAGAAGAATTATCTTCCTGGCCGGCGGAATCAATACGGACGGAACCCCGATTGACTGGGGAATGATGGGACAGCCGCCGGAAAAAGCGGTTAAGATGGCAACCACGGTAGTGGCAACCGTGCCCATCCTGCTGATTTACCCGTTCGTACAGAAGTACTTTACCCAAGGTGTTATGGTCGGCGCGGTGAAGGGCTGATTTAACATAAACGTTTATAATTTAAGGGAGGAAAACAATGAAACGAAACAAATTATTATCCTTATTGTTAGTGGGCGCGATGACGGTTTCCATGCTTGCAGGCTGCGGCAGCAAGGCTGAAACGGGCAGCGGACAGGCAGCGGAGGGAACACAGGCCGCTTCGCAGGAAGCGGGCGGAGCGGAAAGCGCTGCGGCGGAAAGCACAGAAAATCCTACTATCACTTTCATGTGCATTGATATCTATGGAAAAGCCATGGGGAATGTTGGTTCCGAAGACGTGCTGAAGGCAGCCGAGGATTATACGGGAATCAATGTTGATTTCAACTGGGTAGCCAACGATTCTTACAGCGATATCCTGGGCGTTACCCTGATGGACAAAGCGAATATGCCCATGGTAATCACCTACGGAAGCGACCTGGGAGCCAATATCGTACAGGCGGCCAAGGACGGCGCATTCTGGGATTTGAATGATTTTGTATGGGATGAGGAAAAATACCCCAACCTTTCCAAGATGAATGAAAATGTATGTAAGGCATTTACCGTGGACGGTCAGCTGGTAGGCGTTTACCGTTCCAGGCCCATCGGACGTAACGGGCTGGGCTACCGTGCGGACTGGGCTGAGAAGCTGGGTCTGGAAGAGCCTAAGACCATCGAAGATATTTATAACATGATGTATCAGTTCACCTACGGCGATCCTGACGGAAACGGCAAGGACGATACCTATGGTCTGTGCATGTGCAAATATACAGGGCCGCTGGACATCATCCAGGCATGGTTCGGCGCAGGCAACCAGTGGAAGGAAGTTGACGGAAAGCTGGTTCCCGTCCATCAGACCGAGGAATATCTGGAAGCCCTGAAGTGGATGAAGAAAATGTATGATGACGGCCTTATCTATAAGGATTGGGCAACCCGCGAGACCAATACCTGGACTGACGGCGTAAAGAATGGCGAGTGCGGCATGTTCCTGGATGTTCTTGACAACGCCAGAAGAATATGGGATTATTTTGAAACAGAAGGGATTCCTTCCGTAACAGGCGAAGGCAATGCAAGCATGAAGCTGATCGGCGGCATTGCGGCGGAAGAAGGCGGAGAGCCTCATACGCTGGCTACCTCCGGTGCGGCAGGCTGCTTCCTGATTACCAAGGCAGGAGCCAAGACAGAGCAGGATGTGGAAAACTGCCTGACCTATCTGGACAAGATGAACGATGAAGACATGAGAATTCTTGCGGACAACGGCCTGGAAGGAAGAGATCATGAAATCAATGAAGAGGGCTATATTGTTGACCTGCTTGCAGACAAGGAAATTCAGGAAAAACCGCAAATCGGCCTGAACCAGTCCGTTGCCTATGTGCCTGATTTACCGGATATGAAGACCGTGGAAAAATCAGACCGCCTCATTGAGGAAGAAGCGATTAAGGCTGCAAACGTTGATATTGCGGTATTTAACCCGGCTTCCGGATATCTGGTAAGCTCAAAAATCAACGCAGAAGTGGGAACCGACCTGAAGGATATCCTGGACAGGGCGAGAACCCAGTATATCTGCGGACAGATTGACGAAAATGGCTTACAGGAACAGTTTAAAGTCTGGGAACAGCGCGGAGGCGCGGATCTGATTACTGAAATCAATGAAATGTATCAGGCGGATCAGACAAAATAAATAGTAATGCAGGCCGGATGGCCGGATAAAGGGGAGGCTGCAGGGTCGGAAGAATTCTGCAGCCTCCTTTTTTCTTATTTAAATACATAAGGAAGGGAAAAGGGATGGAAATAAGATTACAGGAAATAACGGATTCTTCGGCAACAATTGCCTGGGAGCCGGAAGACGGGGCGGAGTGCTACCGGGTTTACTGGGCGGACAGCGATACGCCGTCCATGGAATACCGCAGGCTGGCGGAGACGGCGGACTGCTCCTATACGCTGCATAGGGCGACACATGTCCCGCATTACATGAAGGTGTCCTGCGTGAAGGACGGCGTGGAGGGAGAATGCAGCAGGGTTCTCAGGACGCCGGTAAAAAAGGTGTTCCACGAGCAGCTGGAGCAGCTGAACAGGGGACTGGTCGCCGTTCCGGTAAAAAATGGGATTTTTTTAAGCTGGCGGCTGTTTCTGGGGGAAGTATCCGGATACTGTGACACCGGAATGACGGGGACGGATTTTTATGTATACAGGAATGGGGAACGGATTGCCGAGGTCAGTACGAGCACCAATTATCTGGATAGTGCGGGCAGCGCTGGGGACGGGTATGCGGTGGCTCCGGTCAGGGACAGCTGTGAGGGCGCCCGCTGTGAGGAAGTGAAGGCCTGGGAGAAGGAATATCTGGATTTGCCGCTGAAGCGTCCGGAGGGCGGCGTGACCCCTGCAGGGGAAAGCTATGTGTACCATGCCAATGATATGAGCGTTGGAGATGTGGACGGGGATGGAGAATACGAGTATATTGTAAAGTGGGATCCGTCCAATTCCCATGACGTATCGATTAAAGGCTATACAGGCAGGTGTTACCTGGACTGCTATAAGCTGGACGGGACGCTTTTATGGCGGCTGGATATGGGAGTCAATATCCGGGCCGGCGCGCATTATACCCAGTTTATGGTGTATGATTTCAATGGGGACGGTAAGGCGGAAATGGCTGTCAAAACGGCTCCAGGGACGAAGATGACCACCTTTTTTGCGGACGGCAGGGTAAAAGAGGAAAAATATATTACCATGCTGCCGGAGGATTTGGAGGCCGGCTGTTCCCATGAGGATAATTATGTCTGCAGTGCGGCGGATTACAGAGAGCATATGGCGGAGGTTTTCGCGCTCTGGCAGGAGCGCCCTGAGGTAAAGAGGGGAGAATGGCCGCGGACGCTGGAGGAATGCTGGGGCATGAAGCCAAGGGTGTCTTATCCTTTATCAAAGGAGGATGCGCATTTGCTTGCCGATATTTTTATCAGGGAATATGCGCCCTCCAGAAGTGAAAAGAACAGGCTGGATCAGTTTGAGGGCTTCATTTATGAAGGGCCGGAATATCTGACCATGTTTGCAGGGGACGGCAAAGAGCTGCAGACGATCCGTTTTCCTGTGGGAAGGCAGGATGACGGGCTTATCTGGGGGGATTATGCAATGCCCCGGATAGAACCCTGCAACCGGGTGGACAGATTCCTGTCAGGCGTGGCCTATCTGGACGGGGAACGTCCGTATTTAATCGTCTGCCGGGGATATTATACCAGGACAACGGTAGTTGCGTATGATTTTTTTGAAAACCGGTTCCGGGAAACGTTCTTTGTGGACAGTGGGCATGTGCCCATGTCAAATCCTTTTAATGACGGAGGAGTCCATCTGCTGGAAGGGACGGATCCGGAATATGGAAGTCTGGCGGGGCAGGGGAACCACAGCCTTTCCACGGCGGATGTGGACGGCGACGGATGCATGGAGATCATATACGGCGCGGCCGTGATAGACCATGACGGCTCCCTTCTTTACAGCAGCAGTGACATACGGCCGGATGGGCTGCGCATCAAGCTGGGGCACGGGGACGCCATGCATGTGGCAAAAATCGATCCGGATCGGCCGGGCTTGCAGATCTTCAATGTGTTTGAGGGCGGGGAGCATGTGCCTTATGGCTTTGCGTTGCGCGATGCCTGCAGCGGGGAGGCTTTTTTCGGGGAATATGCCACGGAAGACCTGGGCCGGTGTATGGTGGGGAAAATCGATCCCAACACGAGGGGGCTTCAGGTGTGGGTGAACGAGGTGTTTGACTGTAAGGGGAACAAGCTGGACGTGCCGCTGCCCGGAACCAACGCCAATATCCGCTGGGCTGCGGATATGAGCACGCAGATTTTGGACAGCCCGCAGTACATCGGAACGGTACAGCCGGGGGTAATCAATGACAATACCCATGGCGTGATGCTGGATCCGGAGGATACTATGACAAACAACGGCACGAAGGGAAATCCCTGTCTTATAGCGGATATTTTCGGGGATTTCAGGGAGGAGCTGCTGCTTCGGAAAAAGGATGACAGCGCCATCCGCATTTATATCAATACAGAGCTGACACGGCACAAGCTATTTACGCTGATGCATGATACAATGTACCGCTGCGGGGTGGCCTGGCAGAATAACTGTTATAACCAGCCCTGCTATACCAAATTTTATTACGCGGATGACTGTGATTTCAAGGATGTGCTGCCCTGGCTGGAATAGCGGGGCCGGACGTGGATTTTATGCCTGTTAAAGCAGGCGGAAGGGAGCAGGGATGGAAGCGAAGCTGATAAACAGTTTTGATATTTCGGCAGCAGGAGGCGGCAAGGGCCTTCTGGGGGATATTGACGGGGACGGCAGGATGGAGGTAGTATTTGTACAGGCGGACAGCGGGATTGACGATCGTTTTGTACCGCATCAGATCACCTGTGTCACCGCGTACCGTCTTACGGGAGAGCTGCTGTGGCAGAGGGGCGACAGCTCGGGAAAGCCTGGAAACTTCGGTTCGGATTTCCCGGCGCAGATTTATGATATCGATCATGACGGGCGGCTGGAAATCCTGTGTGTGATGGATAAAAAGTTCCTGGTTCTGGACGGCGCCGACGGTTCGGTGAAGGAGAGCCATGAGCTGCCGGCAGAGGAAGCCCATGACTGCATCATCATTGCCAATCTGACGGGGAAGGAGCAGCCGGAGGATATTATTTTAAAGGATCGGTATTTTCATATGTGGGCGCTGAACCGGCAGTTTGAGGTGCTGTGGACCCATGAAGGGAACCTGGGGCATTTTCCCTGGGCGGCCGATGTGAACGGGGACGGCTATGACGAGGTGATGGCAGGCTATGATCTGCTGGATCATAACGGAAGGGTTTTGTGGTCCTGCCATGATCTGGAGGATCATGCGGACTGTCTCTGGGTAGGCGATGTGAACGGCGACGGCAGGCCGGAAATCGCCGTGGGCGGAAGCGTGACCTGTCTGTACAGCGCGGATGGGGAGGAGCTGTGGCGGTATGACGGCTCCATAGAATCCCAGCATATCGCGCTGGGGAAATTCCTGCCGGGAGAGCCGGGGCTGCAGGTGGCGGGGCTTGACAGAATCCGCCGGGGCGACGGCTATAAGGGCCAGTGGGACGGAAAGGACGGGATGTTCCTTTTGGACTGCTGCGGCCGGGAGGTTTGGAAGGAGGACCGGAAAACCAGCGGATGGCTTACCATTGTGGACGCGCTTTCCAACTGGAACGGCGACGGGAAGGATTATATCCTTGCATACCGCAGAGGCGGCGGGGTGATGCCTGCGCTGTATGACGGAAACGGTGAGGCGGCGGTGACATTTTCAAATGACGGCTATGTGCTGCATGGAGATCTGTTCGGCCGGGGAAAGGAGGATGTGATCGTCTATTCCGGGGAAACGGCCTGGGTTTACAGCGGTACGGAGCCTGAACCGGGGAAAATGCCTTCCGGGAAGCCGGTGCCCCAGGAAAAGAGACTTTACAGATCCACGCTGTATCCCGGCGGGGAGAGGTAGGAAAGGCAACTGCGGGCTGAGCGGTTACGGAATATTATATTCATTTAATACATCCTTCGGAGTATAGAAAAAACGGTGGGTGGGAGAATAAGGAGAGGAAAAGATGGCGGCAGGAGATATGATTAAGAATCGGTTTCAGGAGTTTACGGATGAACAGACGGGGACGAGGGTGGTGAGGCTCACGGAGCCGGATCATGTGAGTCACCATATGTATTTTTATAACCGTATGACGACTACGGATGGCTCTCATTTGCTGTATTGTGCGGAAATTAGCGGAGAGCGTCAGCTTTATCTTATGGATTTGGCATCGGGTGATGCCGTGCAGCTGACGGAAGGGGAAGGGCTGGACGATTACGGCGGATTGATTGCGGCGGATGATAAGCATATTTTTTACCAGCAGGAGCAGGCGATCTGGAAGCTTTCCCTGGAAACGCTGGAAAGAGAGTGTGTATACCGCATTCCGGAGGGCTGGAACGGCGGAAACTGGGGAATGAGCGAGGACAACCGTTTCCTTGCCATTGTGGAGACACGCAGGGATTCCCTGCCGGAGAAGAAGAAGGGGGCAAACTGGGACTTTTTTGCGATTACCTGTAAGGCGAAGCCTCACTGCCGCATCGTTTACTGCGATCTGCAGACAGGCAGCTTCCATACGGTGCTGGAGGATGACTGCTGGTTCGGGCATGCGCAGATCCGTCCCGGGGATCCGGACACCATCATGTTCTGCCATGAGGGGCCTTACGATCTCATTGATGCCAGATTGTGGCTGGTCCAGAGCGATGGGAGCAATTACCGCTGCTGCAGGCAGCAGCCTTCGGATTTGATTCTGACTCATGAATTCTGGCTTCCGGACGGGTCAAAGCTGGCCTTTGTCTATCGGGAAACCACCGGAGAAAAGGTGGAGAATATCCGTATGATCGATCCGGATACCATGGAGGAGGAGATTTTTATGCCCTGCTCTCCTTACGCCCATTTTATCTGTGACCGGAAAAACCGGTACATGGTGGGAGATGCCCAGGGCAGCGATGTGCCGATTCATCTGCTGAAGGATCAGCCGGAGGAAGGCGGCGAAATCAAGAATGATTTCATTTACCTCGTGGATGTGGAAAAGAGGGAAGAAAGGAAGCTGTGCTACCATGGGACGTCCTGGAGGGCGGTGCACGGCAATCCCCAGGATTCCCACCCCCATCCCTGCTTTACGGAGGATAACAGGCATGTGATATTTGTATCGGACAGAGAGGGGAAGCCTTGTATTTATATGGTGGATTTGGCGCAGATGGAGCAGGGGACGGAGGGATAAGCAGGTGCATTGAGAACTGTTATTGTCCCTTTCCGTTCTGCCGTCAGGTGCCCGTGTCCCGTAAAATCCGGTTGGAAAAAAACATATAATTGTGTTATGATGGTTCTGAAATTATAGAAAAATGGTAACTGTGAGGGGGACTGAACAGTTACTAAAGTTATAAAGCGGGGAACCTGGCTATGATGAGAAGATATGTAACGGAAAAAAATCTGCTTCGCGAAGTAACGGATTTCAGACCCGGCGCATGGGTGAATCTTGTGAATCCCTCTCTGGAGGAATGCCTTCTGGTGGCGCGGGAATTTCAGGTGGATATCGCGGATATCCGGGCGGCGCTGGATGATGAGGAAAGCTCCCGTGTGGATGTGAGCAATGATTATACACTGATACTGTTTGACATACCGTCCATAGAATACAGACACAAGAGGGAGGCGTATACCACCATCCCTCTTGGTTTGATTTTTGCGGGGGATACTTTGATTTCGGTCTGTGCGGAGGATACGCCTGTGTTAAAATCCTTTGCGGATAACATGGTAAAGGAATTCAGCACGAAAAAGCAGATCCGTTTTATTTACCAGATTTTTCTGCGGACCTGTGTGCTGTACCAGTCCTATCTGCGGATTGTGGATCGCAGGCGGAAGGAGATTGAGGAGCATATCGGCGGGGATACGGAGGATGTGGACCTCATCGATCTGCATGAGCTGGAATCCAACCTGGTATATTTTGACACCTCCCTGCGCGCCAACAAAATGGTCCTGGAGCGACTGGTGCGCTACAGTAAGATAAAAAAGTACCCGGAGGATCAGGAGCTTCTGGAGGACGTGGTGGTGGAGAACCAGCAGGCCATCGAGATGACCCAGATTTACCGGGATATCATCAAGGGCACCAGGGAGCTGCTTTCGGCGGTGATTGACAACCGGCTGAATACCGCGATGAAATACCTGGCGTCCATCACAATCGTTATGGCGATCCCCACGATTATTTCCGGGATTTACGGAATGAACGTGGATGAAAAATGGATGCCGCTGGCGAATACGCCCTTTGGCTTCGGGATCATCTGCCTGATTACGCTGGGGCTGTGCCTGATTGTGATACGGATTCTGCGGAAAAGGAAGATGCTGTAGCAGCAGTGCATACAGGAGGATGGAATGGAGATCAGGGAATACCGGCCGGAGGACTGCCGGGAAATGGCGGCGCTTTTTTACGATACGGTACATGAGGTAAACGCTGCGGATTATACAAAAGAACAGCTGGATGCCTGGGCCGGCGGCAAGGTGGATACCGCGGCCTGGAACCGCTCCTTTCTGGAGCATGATACTTTTGTCGCGGAGGAAAACGGCGTAATCGTCGGATTCGCGGATATGGATGCGGCCGGATATCTGGACCGGCTCTATGTACATAAGGATTATCAGAAAAAAGGGATTGCCAGCGCCCTCTGTGACCGGCTGGAAGAAAACTGCGCCGCAGCGTATTTCACCACACATGCATCCATTACCGCCAGGCCCTTTTTTGAAAAAAGAGGGTATCGGGTGATGAAGGAACAGCAGGTGGTGCGAAAGGGAGTTAAGCTCACGAATTATGTGATGAAAAAAATCTTTGACTGATAAAAAAATAGTGCTATAATAGGATTCAATGAATTAAATCAGTAAAGTTTATAACAAAGGAGTGAGCTGCGATGGAAAAGAAAAATATTGATTGGGCCAATCTGGGATTTGGTTATCACATAACGGATAAGCGCTATGTATCCAACTATAAGAACGGGGCCTGGGATGAAGGAACTCTGACAGAGGATCCTACCATTCAGCTGAATGAATGCGCAGGAATCCTGCAGTACTGCCAGGAAATATTTGAGGGGCTGAAAGCTTATACGACCGAAGACGGACGTGTTGTAACCTTCCGTCCTGATCTGAATGCGGAACGTATGATTGACAGTGCGAAACGTCTGGAGATGCCTGCATTTCCCAAGGAAAGATTCCTGGACGCCATCGATAAGGTTGTGACGGCCAACGCAGCATGGGTTCCCCCTTATGGAAGCGGGGCCACTCTTTACATCCGTCCCTATATGTTTGCAAGCTCTCCGGTAATCGGCGTTAAGCCTGCGGAGGAATATCAGTTCCGTGCTTTTGTAACGCCGGTAGGGCCTTACTTTAAGGGCGGCGCAAAGCCTCTGACCCTGTGCGTAAGTGATTTTGACCGTGCGGCTCCTCATGGAACCGGACATATCAAGGCCGGCCTTAACTATGCCATGAGCCTTCATGCATGTGTGACCGCACATGCCAATGGTTTTGACGAAAACCTCTATCTGGATCCTGCCACCAGGACTTATGTGGAAGAAACAGGAGGCGCAAATTTCCTGTTTGTAGATAAAGACGGCAAAATTATCATCCCCAAATCAGACAGCATCCTGCCTTCCATCACAAGACGTTCCCTGGTAGTCGTGGCAAAGGATATGCTGGGAATGGAAGTGGAGGAACGTCCTGTAAAGCTGGAGGAACTGAAGGACTTTGCGGAATGCGGACTTTGCGGTACGGCAGCAGTCATCAGCCCCGTGGGAAAGGTAGTGGATCACGGCAGGGATATCTGCTTTGCCAGCGGCATGGACGAGATGGGGCCGGTTATCCAGAAGCTGTATGATACGCTGACCGGAATCCAGATGGGAAGAATTGAAGGACCGGAAGGATGGGTAAGGACTATCCTGTAACATGTGTTGTGGAATGGTTATGGATATCCTGATATTTATTTGTTCTATTTATGAATAAAAAGATTTTCTTGGGACTGACGCACGTAAGGTGGTGTGTCAGTCCTTTTTAGCAGAAGGTGATTTATTTCAGCGAGCAATTATGTAACAGACTTCTGAGATACCACCTTCTATGGAACATATCATGTAAGGGTAAAATAGCATGTCACCCCGTAATAAATATTTTGTCACGTTTTTTTAGAAAGAGCAGGTGCGAATAAACGGACATCGTTTTTTTTGATAATTCCGGCATTTTATAATTTAGAAAATTAAATTTGCATTTTAATGTTGGAAAAATACAATGCTATATAAAAAATTCTTTACTGAGATTTTTATTTACATTACAATGTAATTGAATAATTGAAAAATAAGGGAGGCGTAATTAGGTTATCAATCAACATATAATGCTGTTATTGGAACAATTGAAAAAAATTCAAAAATTATTTAATGATCCTGACAAAAACTAAATTTTCTTTTATAAGACGATAATCTTGATGATGATGTAAAAAAGAACTACCAGCTATTCAGCGATGTTTTGGCTATGATAGAGTAAAAAGATATTTAGCTGAACTTGAAGATTTGGGAATCGTTGAATATCTGGGAGCAACAAAAAACGGAAAGTGTATTTTAAAATAAGTAGGCCGGCATGGCAGTAAGTATGGATTTAGATTCCATTATAAGGGGTTTGTGGCTTGATGCCCCGTTGCCTGCGAAGCGGTATTTGAGTGATATTTGGAGGATAAGTTAATGCAGTATCGCAGGGCGGCCTGCGGTCAGGGGGATAAAAATGAACATAGAATATAAACAGCATAAGAATTTGCCTTGTGATGAGTTATATCAATTATTTCTTGCGGTTGGCTGGGCAAAAGAGGAAGAGACGACGCAGGAGATGATTGATAATTTTAATATCGGCTTCCTTCATTCCACATTTGTGTTTTCTGCGTGGGCGGATGGAAAATTGGTTGGATGTGTAAGGGTTTTAAGTGATCTGCATTTTAGGTCTGTCATTTACGATTTGGCCGTGCTGCCTGCTTTTCAACACAAAGGCATCGGCAGTGAACTGGTGCGAAGATGCAGGCAGGCCTGTGAAGGCTCTGAGTGGCTGGTGCAGACGGATATGGCCAGGGGATTTTATGAGAAGCTTGGTTTCAGGCAGAAAAATGACTATTTTCTTACAATTCCCAGCAAATGGTTTTAAGCTGTGGCAGGTTGGAAGCGGCGTGGAATTATTGCGAAGATGTATAACCATGATATTTGGGAGGAGGCAGTATGGCCAAAAAGCAGTTAAGTGCAGAACAGAAAAAACTGGATGTGGATTTGTGGATTGTAACAATTGTTACATTAGGAGTTTTCCTTTTGTTTGCGGTAATGAGAGAGCAGTTGATGGGTTTTGTCAAAGACAGTGATATTTCAATTATTCCACGTCTGCTGCTGAATGCAGGTGTCCAGTTTGGAATTGCAGGACTGGGAATTACCATTGTCTGTATTCTGCGGAAGGAAAAATTTACAGCATTTGGATTAACCAGAAAGAATGCTGGCAAGGCAGCAGTGGGAACGTTTTTATGTTTTATCCCCTCGATCTGTTATATTTTTGCCAGCGGACAGTTCGACGGTTATCGGCCTTTCAGCATTTTGGTAACCAATGATGTGCTGGCGGCCGGTTTTCCGGTGTCGGTCCTGGGGATGGCGCTCATTGTAATTGTCTGGGGGTTTTTTGAAGGCTTTAACTATGCTGTTATCTGTGAAATAATTGACAGAAGATATCCTTCAGAAAATCAATGGTTAGACTATGGCGCCATCACTTGTGGAATAATCTGTCTGCTGTTTCATCCGCTCAGTTTTTCTTTCTGGGGAATCATTGAATTAATTACTACTTTTATTGCAATCTACGGAATGTTGATAGTGAAGAAGAAAACAGGGAACGCATGGGGCTGTGTCCTTGCTTTTTGTTTTATCTGGAATGCATTGTAAACGGGAATTTCAGCATTACTGTAGAAAGGTTTCAGTGCAATACCAGCCTTCACCGAGGAGGCTTATGCAGCGGCCCCTATGAACGGTTCCCACCGTCTTTTTTGGCTGTGATTTTGAAGGTCAGTTCTGTCATGGTTATCATTAATATAATAAAAACAGCGAGATACACGGGAAGTATTCTGAAGCTGATTAAGCTGCCCAGAAGCCCAAACAGCGGCGGCATAAAGGTGGAGCCCACATAGGCGCTTGCCATTTGGATCCCGATAATCGCCCCGGAATATTCCGCGCCGAAATTATCCGGTGTGGAATGAATAATACAGGGATAGACCGGCGCACAGCCGAAGCCGATAATGATAAAGCCAATAAGTGAGACGAGCTGATTCCCTGTGGGTAACATCAAAGAAATAACCCCGCAGGATAAAATGCAGGTGCCGAGAAGAATCATCCTTCTGTCACCAAGCTTATTCATAATAAAACCGCCGAGAAACCGGCCGATGGTCAGCCCTATGTAAAACAGCGAGGCAAATTGGGCTGCCCGGTCTACTGTTATGCCCTTTACTTCAACCAGGTAAGTGCTGGCCCAGTACATCGCAGTTGCTTCCACAGCGCAATAGGCAAAAAAGCCGGTTAAAAGAAACGGAACGCCTTTGATTTTCAGTGCACCGATTATTCCGATGCTTTCTCCATTCGCATCTGCATTCTGCCCGTTAATTTTCCAGACAGGGAGGGTTACAAGCAAAAGCACCCCTATGCCCAGCTGCAGGAATGAGACAATACGGTAGCCGTTGTTCCAGGTAGAATTTGTTAAAGCATAGCTCATGACGAACGGGCTGACAATCGTTCCCACGCCCCAGAAGCAATGCAGCCAGCTCATATGTCTTGACGTATAATGAATAGCTACATAGTTATTCAGGGCGGCATCAATTGCCCCGGCGCCGAAACCGTAAGGAATTGCGAAAATAATCAGCATCCAGAACTGGCTTGAAATGGAAAAACCAAATAAAGCAATCGCTGTCAGAAATACGCTGACAACAGTTACAATCCGGGTGCCGAATTTTCTTGTCAGCCTGTCGGACAGGATACTTGAGATAATCGTTCCTCCTGAAATGACCATGGAAACGATTCCCATAAAGGAAATCGGCACATTCAGGTCACTGTGCATAACAGGCCAGCCCGAACCAAGAAGCGAATCGGGAAGTCCGAGACTGATAAAAGCCACATAAATAAGCGCAAGTAAAAGTGAGTACATTTCTTTCCCTCCAAACTCTGATTAGCATTTCACTCAAATCCTTAGTATAGCACGAAATAATGAATACAGGAAGAACTGATTGGAAAAGAAATCCATAATAAAATTATATGGAAATTCTATGGTTCCAACAGTTTACAGGAAAAGTTTGTGTATGGCGGGGGGAGTGTTGTATAATGAATATTGTGTTGTCATATTTTTGATATTGAATGTTTGATGAACGGAGAAAGCTGATTTTTTCCATTGGTATAGACGCAAAATGTATGCCCTAAAAGAATCAGAAAATATCGGGGGATATCTCTTCTGCGGCTGAGAGCAATTTGCAGTTAACTTCCGTTTTCGGTGGAAAAAAGCAAAAACTTTGGAGGATTCAATCAAATGCGAATAAAAGCAATCTGTATTATCTGCGGTCTGTTCTGCTTCCTTACCGGCTGTATTGCGCTGCCGGGACAGGAGCCTTTTGGAGAAAAGACATATTCCGGCGAAAAGGCGCAGGCAATTTATGAGGATATTTCTTCAAGCATGTATCAAATTGATTTTGGGGACTGGAAAGGCTATTCTGTTTCCAGTGATTTTAATTCTATAGTTGATGTTTATAAAACAGAAGAATATACGTTGGCCTATTATGAAATAAGCGGGAAAGATTATTCTGTCTGGTATGACGGGCGTTTGTATTACTATACCGATGACAAGCTGTTTTATCGTGATATGGAGTGGGAAAAACTTGAAACAGAGAATTTTGCAAAGGAAAAATGGAACCTTGCCCGTCAACTTTTAGAACTGGAGGATGTAAAACTTACCTGTAAATATATCCCTATGGCTTCTGACCATAAGAATTTGCTGAAAGCGGAGTACCCCGCAGCACAGATAGACGGGCAGCAAATAACTTTTGCGGAGTTACTGTTTTATCTGGATGAAAACAGAGAATTTAACAAAGTGACAATGCACTGCACAAAAGAGGGAGAAAATTATATGTCTATTTCTTTCTTTCCCTATGAAGGTTCTACTGACTTACAGGCGGAGCGGAAATTGTGGTCTTTCGGCCGTGATTTGGGACTTACGGAGGAAAGTGTGCCTGCGCTTTCGCAACAGGAAGAAAACCGGGAATGGAGCAGGAAAATGATTGACAGCATGGATTTTGAAGTACTTATAGAACGGGCAGAATACGCAGAAGATTTAACCTTTCCCGACCTGCCAACTTTATTATCTGAAATGGCAAAAGAACGTGAAGCTGCGTTCTAAGGGAATTAGAGAGGACAAGACAGTCATATTATAAAAGGCTTGATGATATTGAATGTCTGCTGAATGGAAAAAGAAATGAAAGCTTTGAAAGTCTCTGATATTACAGATATCTGGGGATAAAACAGGAATGGATTACTAAATTGCAGATAATCGGAGGTATGGAATGAATTATATAATCAGGGAAATAAATGAAAATGAGACAGCTGTTTTAGAGGATTTCTTATATGAGGCAATATTTGTTCCGGAGGGAGTACAGCCACCGGAAAAAAATATAATAAAGAAGCCGGAATTACAGGTGTATGTAGCCGGGTTTGGAAAAAGGGCCGGAGATTTTGGCCTGGTTGCAGAGGCGAATGCTCAGATCATCGGCGCCGCCTGGGTCCGTATTATGGATGATTACGGCCATATAGATAACGAAACCCCGTCATTTGCGATTTCCTTATATAAAGAGTACAGAGGCTATGGAATCGGTACGGCTTTAATGAAAAGGATGCTTGCCCTGCTAAGGGAAAATGGTTATAAACAGGCTTCTTTAGCAGTCCAAAAAGCCAATTATGCCGTGAATATGTATAAAAATGTCGGATTTCAAACGGTTGCTGAAAATGAAGAAGAATATATAATGATATGTAAATTGTAATGTCCGGGCGGCAGTGAATCCAATGGATTGTTTGGTATTTAGGCATTAAGCGCAGGAAAGAGAGGATGAAATGAATAAAAAAATATTTGCAATATTGGCCGTTTGCCTGATGTTGTTTGTCGGCTGCGGAGAAAATGAGATTGTTAATACCTATGAACAATCCGAAGACAGCGGAGTAATGAAGACATATTATGAAATGAAGGATGGCACATGGAAATGTGATGATACCATATACAAGTACAGGCTGGAGTTAAACGGGAGAATGCCTAATGCTGAGAAAGACAGCTGCTTTGTCGTGTTGACAGATGATAAAAGCCTGAGCTTTGAAGCTGTATCGAAAAGCCTGTACAGCAGTTTACTGAAGGATGCGGATGCAATGAAGGGGTCTGTCATTGTAGAACTGAAATGATTTCGGGGAAAATGGAATAATCCTGACCCTGCGTTTTTATCTGTGGGGGATGAAGTGTATTCAACAAATCAGAGATTGTACTGGACGCTTCGCTGCCTGCGAAAAAAATATATTATAAACGAGGATACAGGGATACTGAATTTAAGATCATTCCGGCAAAACATAATGACTTTTTGTGCTATGATGTTTGTGTAAAATATGAATGGCTTATTACGGAATGCCATGAAGATATGGTTTCCTTTGTAGGAAATGGGCTGAAGGTGTGCCCGTAAGTGGAAGAATTACTACTTAAAATGTGATAAGGAGGGACAGGCGATGGTATACGCTGAGAAAGGAAAGGAACAGGAAAGTTTTATTGCTTTTATAGAACACGCATTGGGAATATTATCTGCGGAAAATTATTCTTCTTTTTTAGCGCAGTTTGATAGCAGCCGCTTATCAGAGCAGGACCTGATCTTAGCGCTCAGATACTTAGATGAGACCCGCCCTGTACTGAAAGTGGACAATCCGGTTCTGGTAACAAACAGGTATCAGGAGGAGTGTTTGGCGCCTTTTAGCGATGGCGGAGGTTTTTATCTGGATTATGACCTGACAACAAACGGTGTAGGGAATGATTTAACAATTCAAGTAGAATTTTTGAAAGAGGGGGACGGATATAGAGTTATACTTGAAGATCTACACACCCTTTGATACTTTATGTAACAATTGTTGGTAGAAGAAAGGAAAATGAATCATGAGTAAATACGATTCTTTATGGGAGTATGTACAGAAAAAAGGCAGTCAGTCATTTAAGCTGACTTTTGAAGAAATACAGGATATTGTGGGAATACCACTTGATCACTCTTTCCTGAATTATAAAAAAGAACTTACGGAATATGGTTATCAGGTAGGGAAAATATCCATGAAAGAGAAGACAGTTATTTTTAAAAAGGTTGAATGAATTTTTCAGCAGATATTTTTATCTGGTGTGAAATATTCCCCAGGGCTTGAAGAATAAGCGGACAGGCATATTTTTTGAACTGGAAAAACAGCGAAATGTCCGAATGCCGGACGACAAAATATAATATGGGAACAGGAGAATTTTTATGAAGTCTGTTAGAAAAAAGGTCATGGCCACTCTGCTTTTATTTTGTGCAATACTTAGCTTTACCGCCTGCAATGCCGGAAATGAAAAAACGGACGGCACTTTTCCGGGGGTGGATGATGCAGATATTCCGGATGTTTTGGAAATGACGGTTGGCACATTGGGTAACACCTATTATTCTTCCGGGATAAAAGATAATAAAGATTACGATTCTATTTTAACTGTGACCTTTGAGGACACAACGGACGCGGACTATACCGCACTGTTGGAGCATTATCAAACGACTTCCACAGGTACGGATGACAACGGCTCACTTTTGTTTGACTGGGGATATCTCCAAATGACTTCCGATAATGGAACGATTCAAATTACAGCGTATATTAAGTGAGCGAAGCTTAAAATGGAAGAAATGATGAAAAATTATTATGGCAGTTTGTGTACAGAAATATATGAGATTTTACACAAAGATGCACCATAGGACGAATTGGATTCATTTATAGCATTTCCTGATTAAACAATAGAAGTTGTCTTCTGGCAGATGAGACGCAAGAGAGAGATTTGATATTATAGCGGAGAACCTAAATATGGATAAATGGGGAAACTTTGTTTTTAATGAACCTTATATTGGGAATGAGATTAAGCAAATAAACAATGTTGTTTTGCCAAAACAATATTTGGAATTTATGAAAAAGCATAATGGTGGTCAAGGTGATATTGGTGAAACATGGCTTGAATTTTTCACTTTGGAAGATTTGCAGGAAATTAATGATGATTATTGTATTGAGGATTTTTTGCCTGATCATATTATAATAGGTTCAAACGGTAATGGAGAACTTTATGGAATTGACAGTGATGGAGTTTATTTTAATGTTCCGGCTATAATGGATGAAGATGATGTAACTGTTTTGGGAGATGATATAAATTTGCTTCCAGATAAAATAAATAATTTCTGGAAATAACAGTTCCAGTTTAATAGACAGATTAAATCCGTCTGATTGATTTTGGTGCAAAGGAGTACTATACCATGTCAGAACTGTCAAAAGAAGAGAAAAAAGCATTACTGAAAAAATGGAAAGCAGCTCAAAACAAAAAATATATTCTCAGTAAAACAAAGGTACGGAGCCTTTTTCGTTATTTGGAAGCACAACTATTGAAAACCGCCTGTGATAATACCTTACATTTTACTGAACAGTGGCTTGAAAATAATTTGCCACCAGAAAAAATAGAAAGTGTAATAGCAGAAATCCATGAAATGGGTGGATATTGTGATTGTGAAGTGTTGCTAAACTGCTATGAAAAATATGATATTGAAACATGTTGATATTGGGCAAAAGGATATACAACAGAAGCTATGAAAGAGATTATCGGGTTTGCAGCCCAAGACCGTCATGTTACGGAAATCGTTGGTAGATTTGCAAAAAAAATCTTAATTCCGGAATGTACTGCAAAAATTTGAGTTTGATGGAGAAAATAAATGGTTTTATTAGTTGTGGATACGCAAAATGGAATTACTGATAATAGACTATATGAATTTGAAAAGGTAAAACGTAATATTAAGCTATTGATTGAAACAGCAAGACAAAATGGAGTTGAAATCATATATGTCCAGCATGATGATGGTCCGGGAACCGGATTTACAAAAGGTGATGAAGCATATGAAATATATGGGGAATTCAAGCCAAAAGTAAATGAGAAAATTTTTTGTAAGACTGTGAACAGTTCATTTCATGTATCAACGGGGCTTCTTGCATATTTACAGGAAAGAGAAGAAAAGCAAATTCTGATAGTCGGATTGCAAACTGATTTTTGTATTGATGCGACAATTAAAAGTGGTTTTGAACATGGCTTTGATATGATTGTTCCGGAGTACACAAATTCAACATTTGATAATAAGTATTTCTCAAAAGAGGCGGCTTATAAATATTATAACAATTTTATGTGGCCTGATAGATATGCCAGATGTATCACTATGAAAGACGCTTTGGAAATGTTAGGAAATAAATAGATTGGTACAAATCCCGGTGAGTCGGGCTGATTAGAGTTTGTTTACCTCTGTGGGAGAGGTGTACTTGAGAGCTTGTTTTTTGGACCAGTATGGAGTTGTTATTTTCCCGGATAGTGAAAAGTGGCTAAAAGGTTCATAATTTGCTGTAAGGCGTATCAGGCTATGGGGGCTGGAAAAATCAATATGAAAATAAGACGTTTTCGGGCTTTTGCAGAAAAAAAAGATTTACAGAACGTATTTGAGGAGCTTCAAGGCAAATGGGAAATATATTACGTACCGGCCTACTCTGACGCGGGGGAAATTTCTTATAATAACATCATGGATATTGAAAATCTGGGTATTAATTTTCATGGTTCCCACCAGGGAAACAGGCATATACTTGTTTTTTTCAAGTCCGCGGAATGCCTGTGGCGGATGTACCAATACAAGGACGCTGATGGACAGGAGATAAAAAGATACAGCGCTTTAGATGCAGGGAATTCAGCCTTTATTTGTATTGATCTTAATGGGATATACAAAGACTGCGCTATTTTCCCGACAGAAATTTCGACGATGTATTATGATAATACTGCGGTTAAACAGCTGTATGATGAACTGAAAAGAATCTTCAGAAAGCAGGCCGTTAAAATTGCAGGCGGTTGCTACATATGTCCCGGAGCTTACGGGCATAAGGAAAAATACAGATTTTGTACGATTGATATAAAATCTCCGCCGGAGTATGATATCAAAGTCGAATGAACAGCCGCTTTTCCCGGTTTACGGGATTATAAACCAGGAGCCGGCTGAAACTTGATAGCAGCTGCGGGCATAGTTTAGAATTTTAAGTGGGGAATATAATGATATTAGAAACAGAACGCCTGATTTTGAGAGAAATGGGGCAGGCTGATTTTCATGATTTAGCCGAGATTTTGCAGGATCCAAAAGTTATGTATGCCTATGAACATGATTTTTCTGAAAGTGATGTTCAGGAATGGCTTGACAGGCAAGCAGACAGGTATAGGAAATACGGATTTGGTTTGTGGGCAGCCGTATTAAAAGATACCAATGAAATAATAGGGCAGGCAGGACTTACGGTACAGCCATATAAGAATACAGAAGTACTTGAAATTGGCTATTTATTGAAAGAAAGATTTTGGCACTATGGATATGCAAAAGAAGCTGCCTGCGGATGTAAGGAATACGCTTTTCAACATTTGAACAGGGATAAGGTGTATTCAATAATTAAAGCAGATAATTTTGCATCGATTAAAGTAGCTGAAAGCATTGGTATGAGCAGGGAAGATGAATTCATCACCCGGTATTATAATGGTGATATGCTTCATTTTCTGTATTCTGTCCGCAGGCAGCCTAATGAATTTTCATATAAAGGCAGGTAAGCTATCATGGAAAAGAATTATAAAATCTTAAATAGAGACCAAATAAAATATCTGGCAATCGTTTTGATGACGTTCAACCACATTGCACATATCCTTATGACACCTGGGACAGTAGTATATGAAGTGTTTGAAGATATGGGGTATTTTACTTCAATTACCATGTGCTATTTTCTGGTGGAAGGCTATTTCTATACACATTCAAAAAGAGATTATGCAAAGCGTTTGTTTCTTTTCGCTTTAATTTCAGAGATACCTTATTTGTTAGCCATGGGTTACTTTCAGTTGAATGTTATTTTTACTTTCCTGATTTGTTTCTGTATATTATTACTATTAGACAGCAGACTAAATAAAATTCAGAAGATACTATCTGTTTTAGGGTTGATTTTTTTATCAACACTCTGCGATTGTGCCCTGATTCTTCCCATAGCCACAATCTTATTCAAATTCAGCAGGGGGAATAGAAAAAAACAAATACAGGCGTGGATAATAATGTGTGCTGTTTTCTTTGTATTGAACGTGCCGGGATATGCGCCTGTTGACGCACCTTATCCATTTTTGTCAGGATATGCCTTATTACATGGTTTTTATGCGATAATTTCCTGGATTTTGGCGGGAATTGTAATCCAGGTATTCTATAATGGAAAAAAGTCTGAAAAATATGTATTCTTCAACAAATGGTTGTTTTATTTTTATTATCCGGTACATTTATTGGTTTTGTGGAGTATTCGGTTTTTCTTGTTATAAGAATACATAGATTGGAATTAATCAAGCGGTTTGTTGAAGTATCCAATCAGAAGTTTGGCACATGATGACTGACAAGGCTTATCAAGGCTTTGGCTATGTGCAGGATTCTCCTTTACAGGTGGGCAGGACGAGGAGAAAGTCGAAATGGTATTCTACCAATAACTTCTAATTTGAAGGAAAGAAACAATGTTCAAAACAGGAAATTATATGAGGTTCGATTAAAAGATATTGACGGAAACGAGATAGTGATAGTTGAGTTTGCAGCATTGCCAAACGCTGCTGGCTCAGAATTTAATCAGACCGGTATGGAAGACTGGACGGCAAAAACGGGACAAACCAGCATTTGTGGAGAAAAACGATGTATTCCTTATTGTTATTAAATTTAATAATACCATTTGTAATGATTTTGGTTGGATGGATATTGAAAAAACATCCTGTAATGGATATGAAGTCGCATAATGGGTATAACACACCCGCTTCACGAAAATCCCAGGAGCACTGGGACTATGCACAGAATATAGTACCATATAACTACATCTCTCTCGGGAAGATATTGGGAGTAATCGAGATAATTTTAAGTGTAGTGTTTTTGGGGCTGCACATCTCAATTAGTGCTGCCCTGATTGTTGGTATTTGTGTGGGAGTGGGATTTTTGCTTTTTGGATTTTATAAAACAGATGCAGAAATAGAGAGAAAGTTTACAGAGTGATAACTTGCAGCTTATTGGGGAGAAAAAATTGAATTGCTGGGAGGTAATATATTGATATTTGAACGTCAGGAGAACAAAAAATTGAAATACACGGAGGTTAACTATGAAAAGAATCATTAGTACACTGATGATTTTATGCCTGATATTCTCAGCAGCAGCCTGTAGTATAAGCCAACCAGACGAAGATGAAAAAACTTATGACAGCGCCCCTGTTATTGTAATAAATGGCAATGAGTATTTTGCAGATATTGCCTCAATCGCTAATGAACTGCCAGATGGTTATGAGTACGGCGGTAAACTTACAGAGGAACAAATAAAATATGCTTATATTAACGGAACGGAGTATTATTTTGATAAGCATAGAGAAAAACTTTATGATTTTTATGTCTATCAGGAATGTGGAACTCCTGTAGATGATGAAAATGTTGATAATACGAAAAGACAATGGGCCTATGTTAGATGGAGTTTGAAAGAATAAAACGGATTTACATTGGTTTTTGCGCCACTTTATCGTGAACACAGGCAACGTATAATTTCCGGGGTATAGAATGATGAAAGTTTCTTCCTGCTGACAGAGGAATCAGTGAATCGTATAGCCAGGCTGGTCTGTGCGTAGGTTACTGTACAAAAGTTGGCTTCCTGGCAAAAGAATAGTTGATTCTGAAAAGGTGAAAAGATGATAACAGGATACTATTGTACAAATATTTTTTCTGAGCATGTGGGAGAGCTTATTGAGTTTTACAGGAAAAAATAAAATAGAAAGTGTTCAGGCACATGAAAGGATGATGTACATGTACTTAAAAGATAAAAAACTGATGCCTCCGCCCTGGCTGGCCTATCCGGAAATTGAGCGGTACTCTATTGGCTGGCGAATGGGCTATGGGGAAGATTATATAGACCGTTTTTTCTCTTGGCTGGAAGACCTTTCTTCGAAGGAACGGATGGAGTATCAGGCTTTGTTCCCGGAACCGATCACCTGGAAGGGCTGGTGGCAGGACGAGGATACAGGTGAAGTATTGGAGCATGGTGAGTTTTGGATACCCCTGTGGAGAGCCAAAGGGACGCCCAAATATACACTGTCTCAGCTTCAAAAGGAAAGCAGTGAAGGGATAAAGCATGATTTCTGTCTGTTTTGGGGACATCAGCCCACAGAAAATGGAGATATCACCCAAAGCTGCTTCAGCCAGTGGTGGCTGGCGGACTTCTGGTCAGTTGTGGATACCTACTGCTGCATGGAGCAATTCATGATGGCGGCGAAAGCGGAGCTGTTTGGTGATGGGGAGATTCGCGCACAGATTTTGGACAGCCGGGATCCGAAGCGGATTAAGGCGCTGGGGAGGAAGGTACGGAATTTCGATCAGATCCTGTGGGACAGGGCAAAATATTCCATTGTTTTGAACGGCAACTGGTGCAAATTCAGTCAAAACCGGGCGCTGCGCGATTTCCTGCTTTCCACCGGGGACAGCGTGCTGGCAGAGGCCAGTCCTTTTGATGGTATCTGGGGGATTCGTCTCCCGGCAGCTTCATCGGAGGCCAGGGACCCGTTAAAATGGCGGGGAGAAAACCTTCTGGGCTTTGCACTGATGGAAGTGCGGGATGAGCTGCGCAGGGTTACACAACATGAAGCTCTGTGTGATTGGAGCGCCGTGGAGCGATAGCGCAGGCCAGAAGGAAAAATGGTTGGATAAACGGACATCAGGTTTTACAGGAGGAAGAGTCATGACAGAATGGACAACGGAAACGATAAGGGAAGCATATCCTTATTTATATGAGACACACCTTCACACTTCGCAGGGAAGCGCCTGCGGGAAAGCGGAAGGGGCACAGATGGCGCGGGCCTGTAAGGCGGCGGGCTATACCGGGATTTTTGTGACGGATCACAATTGGGGAGGCAATACGGCGGTGGACAGGTCGCTTCCCTGGGAGGAGTGGACGGCGGAATTCGCAAAGGGCTACCGGGAGGCAAGGGCAGAAGGGGAAAGGCTTGGCCTTGATGTTTTCTTCGGCTGGGAGGCCGGCTTTTGCGGGACGGAATTCCTGGTTTACGGGCTGACGCCGGAATGGCTGGCGGCGCATCCTGAAATAAAGGAAGCGGATGTAAAGGAGCAGTACCGCCTGGTAAAGGAAGGGGGCGGCATGGTGGTTCATGCACATCCGTTCCGGGAGGAGGCTTATATCCCGGAGGTACGGCTGTTCCCTGAGTTTGTGGACGGTGTGGAGGGGCTGAACGCAACCCATACCAGTCCGCTGAGCTTATCCCATAAAAGCACGGTTTGGGACGGACAGGCCAGGGCTTATGCAAAGGAACACGGGCTTCCTGTGACGGGCGGATCGGATGTCCATTCCACTACGATTTTCGGAGGAGGGACAGCGTTTCCAAGGAAGCTGGCTGATGGACAGGATTTCATAAAAGCACTGCGCGGCGGCGAGGATTACGTGATTACGGACGGCGTCCGCTGGTATGCGAAGGATGGCCGGCTGCTGGTGCAGGCCGGAGCCTGATGCGTGGTTAAGATACGCGCTGCACAGGCAGCGGAGGCGGGCTTATGCCTTTGTGCTTCTCTGCCCTGCTGGCAAAGGAAGGAGAAATCAGATGAAACTGATTCATACAGGGGATCTTCATATCGGGAAAAGCATGAATGACTTTTCACAGCTTCCGGATCAGCGTTATATCCTGGACCAGTTGCTGGAAGCGGCCAGAGAGGAAAAGGCGGATGCCTTTCTGATTGCCGGGGATGTTTACGACAGGGCGGTGCCTCCGGCGGAGGCGGTGAAGCTGCTGGATGAATTTCTGACGCAGCTGCTTGCAGAGGGCATTCCGGTGCTGGTAATCGCGGGTAACCATGATTCGCCGGAGCGTCTTGGCTTCGGCGAGGCAATTCTGGAAAAGCAGGGACTTTATATTGCAGGGGCCAGCCGTTCTCCGTTGAAGCAGGTGACGCTTACGGATGAATACGGCCCGGTGAATTTTTACCTGATGCCCTTTGTGCGCCCAGCAGCGGCCGGCTGCAGGACGACGGAGGAAGCGGTGGCCTCTCTTTTGCCAAAAGAGCTGGATGAGCGGGAAAGAAATGTGCTGATCACCCATTTTTTTGTAACCTGGCAGGAGCGGGAGCCGGAGCTTTCCGACGCGGAAACAACCATTCATGTGGGAGGCATTGACAACGTGGACGGACGCTGCTTTGCCCCCTTTGATTATGTGGCCCTGGGGCATATTCACAAGCCGCAGCAGATGGGGCCGGGAAATGTGTGGTATGCGGGAGCGCCGCTGGCCTACAGCTTTTCGGAATGCGGGCATGAAAAGAGCATCAATGTGGTGGAGCTTCTGGAAAAGGGACAGGTTTCGGTGAAAAAAAGACCCCTTGTTCCCCTTCACAGGCTCCGTAAAATCAGGGGAAGCCTGGAGGAACTGATGGAGCAGGGGGGCGCGGAGGGCGCGCAGGCGGAGGATTATATTCAGGCCGTACTCACCAACGAAGAGGAGCTGATTGATCCCATCGGGACGCTGCGCAGCGTATACCCCAATATCTGTCAGATCGTGCTTTCCAAAAGGGAGCAGGAAATTCGGCTGTCGGCGATGCAGCGGCATGCCATCCGCAGGAAGAGTACGGCGGAGCTTTTTGCTGATTTTTACAGCCTGGTGCGCGGCAGTGAGATGGATGAAGCGAGGAAACAGGTGACGGAAGAAACGGTGAAGAGGGTGGAGCAGGTTTGAAAGGAATTTTTAAGCTGCTGGATGATGCAGTATTGCAGGCGGGCCTGTGATATGCAGGAGGGATAGGAATGAAACCAATTACGCTGACGCTGTGCGGCTGGGGTCCTTTTCGGGACAGCCAGACCGTGGACTTTACAAAGCTGTCGGAAAACGGCATTTTTCTCATTACCGGACAGACCGGAGCGGGAAAAACAACGGTTTTTGACGGCATAACCTATGCGCTTTACGGAAACATGAGCGGGGAAATCCGGGAAAAAAACAGTGTGCGCAGCGACTTTGCGGAGGATGACACGCCCACCTTCGCGGAGCTTGTGATGCAGCATAACGGAGAGGTTTACCGGATTTACCGGAACCCGGAATACTTGCGGCCGAAGAAGCGGAAAAACGGCAAAGCCGCCATGACGAAGGAGCGGGAAAAAGCGGTGCTCACACTGCCGGACGGGACCGCTGTGGAGGGCAGCAGCGAGGTGACCAGGAAAATCCAGGAAATACTGCGGCTGGATTACAGGCAGTTCAAGCAGATTTCCATGATCGCCCAGGGCGAATTCGCCCGGCTGCTCACGGCCTCTCCCAATGAAAAAACGCGGATTTTCCGGGAGATTTTTGATACGGCGCTCTATGATCGTTTTGCGGCAAGACTGCGGGAGGACGCCAATAACCTGTATAAGGAAGTGATGGAGTACCGTCACCGGATGGATGAGGATGTGCGCCAGTTTTCCACGGAGGATGAGATCTGGAAGGAACTCACTGAAGGCGGCGGTTATTCTTATGAGTTGCTGATGGAAAGGCTCGGACAGCTGGAAAAACAGTACCGGGAGGCGGAGAAGGCAGCCGGGAAGCAGGCAGAGAAGGTGGATGGGGAGCTTGTGGAGCTGGAAAAGCAGATGGAACAGGCGGAGAGCGTCCGAAAATCCTTTGCCAGGCTGCAGGAGACGCGGGAAAAGCTGGAGAGGCTGAAGGAAAAGGCAGAGGAAATGAAGCAGGAGGAGGAGCGGCTGAAGCGTGCGGAGCATGCGGCGGAAATCCGCGCGGAATACCAGCTGGTAAACTCCCTGGAAAAGCAGGTTGCGGCGCTTTCCAGGCAGCAGCAGGCGGAGCAGGAGGCTATCGTCAGGGATGAGGCCGGGCTTGTGTCCTGCAGGGAATTTTATGAAAACAGGGAACGGCTGCTTGCGTTTTACGATATCATACAGGCGCAGGCGGAGCAGAAGGCCCGGCAGGATGCAGGAGAGAAGCGTAAGAAACAGCTGGAGGATAAGCTTCTTAGGCAGCAGTCGGATTACCTTGCCCAGGAAAAGGAGGCAGGGGAGAAACAGCAGGCTCTGACCGAGGCGCAGAACCGGTACCGCAGGGCTGTAATCGGGCTTGCGGCCCGGTTGGTGGAGGAGGGAAAGCCCTGTCCTGTCTGCGGTTCCCTGGAACATCCGAAGGTAGCGCACGCTGAGGAGGACGTGCCCGACGAGGAGCAGCTGAACCGGCTGCAGGAGGCTTATGAGGAAAGCAGCGCCAGGCTGACCCTGCTACATGGCCTGGCGGCGGCGGCCCGGGCGGAGCTGGAAGCCCAGGAGGAGCAGAACCGGCAGCTTGCGGAGGAGGAAAAACGTCTGCACAGTGAGATAGAAGCATTTCCTGAAACATTGGCGGATTTTGCCGGACAGCACAGCCGGGCGCAGGTGCAGGAGCAGGCGGAGCGCTATGCAGGCCTGGTAACCGCGCAGACAGTGCGCAGGCAGAATCTGGAGCGGCTGGCCGCGGATAAGGCGGCTTTGGAAAAGGAATGCCGGGAAGCCCGCGGCAAATGGCAGGCTGCTTTGGAAAACGGCGGATTTTCCGGGGAAGAGGCCTATCTGGAAGCAGTTCTTGAGGAAGAAGCAAGAAGGCGTCTGTCTGAGAGCATCTCCCGTTACCGGATGGAGGCCGCTTCTCTGACGGAGCTTTGCGCCCATATGGAAGAGGAGCTGAAGGGAAAGGAAGAGACGGATACCGCGCCTTTAGCCCTAAAACGGGACGAACTCAGGGAAGAAAAAAGAAAAGGAGAGCGTCTGCGCACGGACTACAGTATTGCCGCCTCAGACGCCGCCCGTACCCTGCGGCTCCTGAAGGCGAAAAAGGACGATATGGAGAAGCGGGAAAAGGCCTATGGCATCATCCGCGATCTGGACAATATGGCTTCAGGGAACAATGCCCGCAAGCTGGTATTTGAGCAGTATGTGCTTTCCGGCTATTTTGAGGATATCCTGGAAGCCGCCAACCTGCGGCTGCGCCGGATGACGGGAGGCAGGTACGAGCTGTCCAGAGTGGAGGAGGCGGGCGACGGACGAAGCAAGGACAGCCTGGAAATCCGGGTTATGGATTATTACACCGGCAAATACCGTTCCGTGAAAACCCTTTCCGGCGGGGAAAGCTTCAAGGCCTCCCTTTCCCTTGCGCTGGGCATGAGCGATGTCATCCAGGCGGAGAGCGGGGGAATCCGGGTGGAAGCCCTGTTCATCGACGAGGGCTTCGGCGCGCTGGACTCCGAGTCCCTGGATCAGGCCTGCAGCGCGCTGATGGGACTGGTGGAGAGCGACAGGATGATAGGGATTATTTCCCATGTGCCTGAACTGCAGGAAAGAATAAGCAGCCAGATTTTCATAGAAAAGAAAAACACCGGCAGCCGGATTCATTCCTGAGGGGGAGGCGGTGATGTCCGGAGCCAATGGACTGTGCGGCGGGGCTGTCTGTTACCGGCGGTGCGGGGGGCCTGTCCTGGTGTATGGGACCTTGGGGCAGAGGGCGGCGGGGAGGGGGATTCATCGATACTATTCAGTTTTGGGCTGTTTCTAAAAGTAACCGAAGGAAGTTTTTACAACCCTGATACGGCAGGAACTCGTCGCAGGCTCCTCAGACAGCTGCC
>NZ_KE992737.1:0-750 GCF_000466465.2 Clostridium sp. KLE 1755 | reverse complement strand
CTCGTCGCAGGCTCCTCAGACAGCTGCCGTATTGCGGGTAAAGCTTCCTTCGGTTACTTTAAGAAACAGCTCCAAAACTTCGTAAGTATCGGTGAATTCCCCCTCCCCGCCGCCCTCTGCCCCAAGGCCCCATACGCCAGGACAGGCCCCCGCACCGCCGGTAACAGACAGCCCCGCCGCACAGTCCATTGGCTCCGGACATCACCTTTGGCAGGCAGAAGGTGAAAATGCCTTACGGGTATGACAGGAAAAAAGCTGGTGAAAAGTAAGGATTCGTTATGTTTGAATTGGCCTGAAACTATATTTCTTCGTGAAAAAGTTCTGTATCCGACTGAGTTTGATGTTGATATTATTAAATTTGTATGTTATTATTATTTCGTCGCACGGCAGTATCTATGCTGCTGTAGTATTCGGCCGTCTGGCCGTTCTTTCATTTCGGCGCTTCCTTTTCGAAGCATTAATCCGTAAATGGCAAAAAACTTAATACAGGAGGAATATTTATGGAAAACAGGCTCAGGAATTATTTTCCGCTTATCAGGGAAAGAAAGGAGGTGTTGAAAGAAATTGGTGAAAGCAGCGGGCTGCAGGCGCTGTTCCGGAGCTGGATGCCTGAACGGCAGGAAGAGTTCCTGGATTTTTGTACGGGTATGAAGGGTGTAAAGATCCTTTATGATTCCTTTTTCAAGGAAATCATGAGTCCTGAATATACGCCCGGCAGGTTGAACCATTTTCTGTCGCTGCTGCTGGGGA
>NZ_KE992736.1:94210-234118 GCF_000466465.2 Clostridium sp. KLE 1755 | reverse complement strand
AATTTAAGCTTAATCAGCAGGCACTAATTAGTGTACTTCAAATGGGTTTACAGCATATAGGAAGCAAGCTCAGCGAACTTTCTATTATCATGAATGAAAAAGCGACAATTGCTGCCGCTTTTTCATCCCGGAAATCTTATGTTCAATTCTTTACATCCTCGCCGCCAGTTTTTCTGACCCGCCGTTCAGCAAGCTCCGCCTGTATCTGCGGCAGCTTCTTCTCCAGGTCAAACCCACGGAAAACAAAATACATCAGAAGATTCGTCACGAGCGGCAGATAATTGGAAAAGCCGTATATTGCATATCTCATGGAAGTGGTTGCAACCTGCAGCGTGGCATCATAGGCGCCGATTGCCAAAAAGGCGGACAGGATAACGGAGGCAATTCCGCCGCCAATCTTATTTCCAATGCCGATGGCTCCTGAGGAAACCGCCACAAGCTTTTTATCATACTTATATTCATTATAGTCTACTGCCATTGCCAGAAGCACACCGTAAAGACACATCAGCGGAATCTGTACAAAGCTGCCGATTAACCCCACAATAAAATATACTCCCATATTTGCTGGGACTGCACAGCGGATCGCAGCGGTAAATGCCGCTCCCAGAAGGCCGATATTGACGGTCTTTTTTACACCCATTTTAGAAATAATCGGTTTGGACAAAAGAAATCCCGCCACAGTTGCCAGCATACCGAACGCTCCCATCAGGGCAACCAGGTTATCATTTCCGAAAATCCACTTGCAGTAATATGCACCGGATGTGCCGGAAATTGTATTCGTTATCTGTGTAATGATATTGAAGCAGAGTACAATCACCCAGTACTTGTTTTTAAAGAGGAACCGGACTGCTTCTTTCAGCGGAACTGCTTCCTCCTCTTCTTGTGCAGCTTTTGCGGAATCTTCAACAAATTCCGCCTTGCGTCCATTGTTATAGCAAACCAGAAGAAGCAGTAAAACTACCAGGGCAATTACAACGCCATACTTGATCCATGCATTCTGCGTCCCTCCCAATATATTGGTTACGGGAATTGTCGCAATGGCAATCATCATGCCTGCGCCATAGCTTCCAACTGCACGGAACACCCCCATATTTTCCCGCTCACTCTGGCTGTTGGTCCGTACCACCATCACAGCGGAAAAAGGCGTTCCGATAAGGGTCCCGCAGACAGCCGTCAGGAGGATATTGGTAACCATCACATAGATAAGGGCCGGTATCTGTCCCGCCTGGATCGGTACCGTAAACATCAATATGATAGCTACGGAAAGCGGCACTGCCATACGGATCATCCATTTATAGTATTTTCTGTTCCCGCCTTTGGAATGGTCAATGATGTTTCCGACCCAGATGTCCGTCAGTGCGTCCACAACCTTGGAAATCAGCATCATCAGCCCTACGCCGCCCACGGCCAGCCCGACCTTATCCGTGTAAAAATAGGTCAGCTGTCCTACCAGGTTTCCCATCAGCCCCAGGGCAAACTGTCCGCCCATATCAGCCATATAATCCCGTTTTCTCATTACCCGCTTCACCCCGGCCTTATCAAAACCGAGGTCTTTTTTTGTTCTGCTCATCTCTTCCCTCTCCTTTGTTTCAATCCACTGTTTTCTTATCTATATGTAAAATATAATTTGCTCCTGCAAACTCTCCCGTCAGCTTGAAGCGAACGCCCTCCCGCGTCTTTTCACCTTCATAGGAACCAATCGGTTCCCCTACCGGATTTAAAACCTCAAACCTCGCCGCTTCCGCTTTCACCAAAAGGGTTCCTTCCAGCGTTTCCACGAACAATTTCCCCTGAAAAGTCACAGCTGTAAAGGAAATGCCCATCATTGACGGTCCGGGGTTATAGACAGTTTCATCCATGCCCGTCGTCCCCAGGGCGGTCAGTATAAACTCCTTCGCTTCCGACAACAGCTCCTTATCTTCTGGTAGCAGCGCCAGGGAAATCCGTTCATTTTTTACCTGCACGTAGATTTCATCGGAAAGAGCAATTGTTTCGGACGGCGCGCCGCTGAAATAGCTGCAGTAAGGCGTACGGATACTAAACTGCGCATGATCCGGATCAAAAACCAGCTCTTTTGTATCCGAAACCAGGGTCCCGCCTGCCAATCCGGCGTCTTCAGGAACCACTCCCCATTTTTTCAAAGCCCTGTCCAACAGCTCTGCGAATTTCCGGTAATCGCCGTTTCCTGCAATTTTGGAAATTTCATCAAATACCAGCGCCTTTTCTCCCAAATGTATGCCAGGTTGTATTTCTTCCGTATTTTCCGAGGCCTGTACCAGACGGTTTTCTTCCCTGCAGCGGCGGAAGGCATCCCGATATGGCGACCATGCATAACAGACCGCATGCTTCGCCTCTGACAAATCCGCGCCATTCAGGAATCCTGCGTTTACAGCCACATCCGCATTTCCCCGATAGCTGTTTCCCCCGTCCAGAAAAACATTCCGCATCCCGGTAACATAGGGCAGAAAGGTATTGGGCATGGCATGCCAGTTCGGCAGTGTCAGCAAATCCTCCTGCGTATGTACTACCTCCACCCTGTTTTTCGACGGGGCTATCAGGCCTTTTAAAAAGACGGACGCCATGAAGCCCCACTGACAGATAACAGCCGGATCATTATAGCAGTCAAATACATTCCAAATCTCATCAGCCGGCTGATCATCCCAGCATTCCGAGGTATGATGGTTGTACAGGATCAGGCCGTCCCAGTCGTTCAGGCAGGCATAAGCCGCCGTATGTATGAATGCCGTGGAATGAAAGGGATGCTCCCCATATTCATTCCATTCACTGATCATGAATGGCTTCCCTTCCACAACTGCAGTGGCTGCCAGGCTCGGAATTGTTGTTACAAGAGAGCCTATGCCGGTCTGCATGGTCAGCGGATTGACGGAAACATACTCCGTCGGGCCTGCCACTATGAATGTGGTATCCTGAAAAGGCAGAAGGGGATGGTTGAAATAGCTGTTATTTTCCATAAAATCACCATCCGTATGCCCATATACATCCGCCGCACCGCCAAGCAGATTGCTGGCAACTATCGGTACCTTAACCCCCAGGGAGCGCAGATAATTTTTCATATCCCGATAAAACCGCCGGTTAGCCTGGATGCCGAATTCCATATAATCCGCATAGCGGGCCGGACCGCAGGGGGCATCCCACTGTCCCATAGGGTCGTTTACGGGCTGTACAAAGCTCCCCTCTGCAATACGCACCGTTCCAAGCCCCGGATCCTCATCCTCAGCCAGCGCGCAGCAGCCATTCAGTGTCCATGCCTTTTTGAGTTTTTCCCGGGTATCATATTTCATAAGAAGAAAATGATTGAATTTCCTCTGAACCTCATCCCGGTAGGGCTTCAGAGTTTCTATCTCTTTGCATTCCGCAGTTCCCTTAATGGCAGATTCTTCATTTGTCATCTGTACGGTGATCACCGCAGGATCGTCCTTCATGGAAAGGCCCGTATAAGGATTCACATGGGTAAGCAGCTTTTGTGCATATTCTTTCTGCAGTTCAATCAGGCGGTCATTGAAAACCGGAAAGCATTTTGTACACAGCGGCATGCCCCCGGGATAGTCTAAACCATCGCCCTCCTGGAAATCTCTTGCAACCAGCAAATCAATATGAAGATAAATCCCTTTTTCTTTTAATTTTGCAAAAAAATAATCAAAGCGATCCAGGCCTTCTTCGCAAAAATTCCTGGTGTTTCCTTTGGCATAATCTATCAAAGGCGCTTCCTTACAGCTTGTCCAGGTGCGCGCCTCCTCTCCCACAGGCGCATCCGCCGCATGCAGACGGATTACGTTAACCCCCATGCTTGCAAAGCGCTCAGCCAGTTTATCCGCAGTTTCATGATCCGGCGTATTTGACCGCGCCGCCACATTAAATCCCAAAAATCTTGCCCTCGTCCCATCCTCAAAATAGAAATGGCTGTCTTTTACCCGGACGAAACCATGTTTCCCTGCCGGGGCATCCAGCAGATGGGAAAAATTGAGCGCCCCTGTGTTCGGCTCTGCCTTATGAATCCTGATTCTTTGCTTCATACCTTCCGCTCCCTTTCCTGTAAAGCTTCCTGAAACCGGCAGCAATGACACCGCCGGACAGACTTTGCTGTTCTTAGGGGATCATATCACAGGGATTGGAAGAGTTATTACAAAATAAAGTTTGTAATTATAATATTTGGTATTGAACTTCCAATTTACACCGCTTATACTGAAAATATCAGGGCATGAAATTCCTGTCCATGCATCCGGATAATTAAAATAGCAGAGGAGGAACAGCATATGGACTATATCGCTTTTTGCAGAAATTATTTTGATGTGACAAAAATACCGGTCAGCCTTTTAAAAAGCGGCTATGTCGCCTACTCCTCCATTGCCGAGCACCTGTCCATCGAGCCGCAGACCTTCTGGCAGATGTGGCCTTCTGAGCAGAACCCGGAATTCTGTTACCTTTCTCCCGATATCGAATACGGGCGGGTTACCGTGGAAAATACGGACTATGAGGTAATTCTCGGCCCCGCCTTTAACCTCCCGCTGACAGAAGAGGTGTTGCGGGAATATATGCGTGAACAGGCGCTTTCCCTGGAGTGCCGGGAGATAATGGCGGAGTATCTCTATACAATCCCCCTCATCAGCCACAGGCAGTTAGCAAGGCACCTGAACCTGATCCACCTGTGCTTAAACCATAAGGTTACCAACGCAGATGATCTTTATAAACAGGATACGACCCTTCTGGCAGGCAGGGAAGAGCAGCTTTTACAGCAGCTTCTGGACAACCAGGAAAATGAAAATCTGCATAACAGCTACTATTTTGAAATGGAATTATATCAGTATATACGGGATGGCAGCGAAGAAAGGCTGAAGGAGTTCCTTTCCGCAGACAGGACAACGCCGAAAGAAGGGAAAATGGCAAGCACCCCGCTGCGCCATGCAAAAAACCTTTTTATCAGCGCAGCCGTCAAAGCGGGCATGCTGGGTGCAATCCCCGGCGGAATGGATATTGAAAAAGCCTATCAGCTTATCGATCTTTACATACAGGAATGCGAACAGCTTTCCCGAATTGAGGCAATACATACCCTGCAGTATTCCATGCTGATGGATTTCTGCCGCCGGGCCGGAGAATCCCGTATCCCGGAGGGTATCTCCTCAGAAGTCTATGTCTGCATGAATTACATCCGCAGCCACACCAATGAGCCCATCAGCCTGGAGGATGTAGCCGCACAGATCAGCCGCAGTATTTCCTATATCACCAAACGGTTTAAAACGGAGCTTGGCATTAATGTGGGCGCTTTCATCACACGCTGCAGGCTTGAGGAGGCAAAAAGCCTGCTGACCCACAGCAATAAAAGCCTGGCTGAAATCAGCAGTTATCTCTGTTTCTCCAGCCAGGCCTATTTTCAAAATGTATTTAAGAAAAAATATGGAATCACGCCAATGCAATACCGTAAGCAGGGGAGGCGTCTATAAATCACTTTTAAACCTTTTCAAAAGTCCATATGCTTTCCCAGCAGTCCTCCCCATATTCCGGCGACAGATATATTTTCAGCATAATTTCCACTCCGTCCGGCCGTCTGTAAAGCAGCTCCGGTTCTTCGCCGCCATTCAGCCGTTTTTCAACGTTTTCATAATCCAGCAGCTTCAGAAATGGCTGACGGTATTCCTCCAGCACGAAAGTCTCCACATAGATTTTTACAGCTTCGCTGAACTTTCCTCCGGCTTGTTCCGCCGCAGCGTCAAAGTATGAAGGGATATAAATATAACGGAAGGTATCGATTTTTAAATCCACAATATAAACACCCAGATATTTGGAGGAAAGAACCGACCGGAAAACGTCCAGATCCCTTTTTTCCATGAGCGTCTTTTCCAGTTTTCTGTTCATACCGCGTATATTCTGTATATCTCCCGTATCCTCGTGATAGCTGCGTTTTGCTTCAAACATATTCCTTTCGGCCTGTTTTACCATTTCATAAATGAACGGCTTGTTTTTCATGCTTTCCATGCCGACGGAAATATGATACTCTTTTTCTTCTATACGCTTCTTTGCATTCCGTATTTTCTGCTTTACCTGCCCGGAAGCAGGGGCGTAACAGAACGCTACGAACTCATCTCCGCCGATGCGGTAGGTATCCTCATTCCCGAATTCTTCCTTTATTACCTTTGCCACTGTTTTCAGCAGATTATCTCCCGCTTCATGGCCGTACTGGTTATTTATGTCGTGCAGGCCATCGGCATCCACATAAATGCAGAAGAAATTGCTGTCGGTGTTATTTTCATAGCTTTCCAGCGCACTCTGGTAGCTGTTCCGGTTTTTCAGCCCCGTCAGCTTATCCCGGATTCCCATTTCCTCCGCTTCCCGGAATGAGATAATATTTTTTACAGCCATGGAGAAGCTGAGCATAACGCAATCCAGTAATTCAGTGGAAGAAAAACGCTGCTCCATATTGGCAACGCCAAGCGTCCCGATATGGGCATGATCCGGATCGTCCACCGGAATGCTCATCAGGCTCGAAATCCCAAGCTGCCTGAGCTTCTGATATTCTGCCACGCCTTCTGCGTCCATTTCCTTCTTATCATAATAGATAATTCTGCCCTGGCAAAGAAGCCTGGAACAAAGCACCGGAAAATCCTCTTTGCTGTACGGATCCTTCACATCCTGCGCCGTTCCTCCCCAGGTGTACATTTTTTCAGTCCCATTTTCATTATAAATAATGAAAAATGCATATTGGGCTGAATGCTTTTTTGCAATTATGCTTAAAGCTTCCCCAATCCGTTCCGTGCTCCTGGCAGCATTAAAAAGTATCTCTTCTATTTTTAATATGTATTGAACCCGGCCCAGTTCCTTTTCCCTTTCACGAAAAGTCTTCCTTATTTCCCAAAACACAAACAGAAGATAAAGTAAAAATACAGTTGTTTCAAATATAATAAAATGTCTTAATATAAAACGGATATTTTCCGCATCGCCCAAAACAATATTCTCCGGCTGTCCCAGCATAATCATCCACTCATTGATTCCGACAGGTTCATACACACAATAAATATATTCCTGCTTTGACCTGGAAAAGAACGCAGTTTTACCCGGATTTCCCCCCTCTATATCCTCCATAACCTGTTCCATGCCATAACCTTTTTTGGCAGTACGGTTTCTGAAGTTCACCTTATTTCCCAGCTCAGAATGTATGGAATCGATTAAAAAAGCGCCGCTTCCGCCCTCCAGCAGCTGGAACGAGGTTTCCTCAGCCAGCTGTCCCGTATACCTTTGTTTCAGCGTATCCAAATCAATAATACCGCACAGAAGCCCCTTTGTTTCTCCATCTTTTACAACCGGTACAAAATAATACAGATAAAACTTCCCCGGCTTCTCCCGGTCTTCAATTCTGCCGGAAACATGTGCCCCGGCCGCCGCCTCTTCCGTATAGGAAACGGCTTTCAGTTGTTCCAGGCAGGCTTCATCGTCCGCATACATCCGGCCGTCTGGAAGTATCAGTACTATTTCATCAAGCAAAATCCCTGCTTTTGACAAAGTAAATAATTCCTTTTTCTCCCCGGGAAGCAACGTATTTTGTTTCGTCATATTATCCGCTATGACTTCCAACAGCTTCAGGTCATATTCTATATCCGTGCGGATATCTGCGGCATATTGAACCGTAGAATCCTGTAATTCCCTGAAACAGCTGCTGACAGCCAGATCAGATATCGCTTTTGTCGCAATCGCCGAAACCGCACTCAGACATATTGCAAGGGACAGCGCCATTATAAAATACCTTCGGTACTTTCGCTTATTTATTTCACTGCTTTTCTTATTTCCCAAAGCTTAACCTCCAATACAGTGCGAACGCCCGGCCGTGCCCGTCACCATGGCTTCCCGCCATGCTCTGCCACAATATCCTATCATTTATGCAAAAAGAAGGAGACTGCTGAACTTCTTTAATCCGACAGTCTCCTTTTTAAGCTCTTTTCTTATGTCACGGACTCCGGTCTATTTTATCACAATCCCCGGATGTGTTCAATATTGATAAATGAGTTTTTCCTCAAAAATTATTTTAAAAAAAGAGACTGCTGAACTTTACAATTCATCAGTCTCCCTTTATGCCCTTTTTATGTCCTGAACTTTGTATTGATTTTATCGTAATTTAAAGGTATTTTTCGTATTGGCAAATGAGCGGGCCTTACTTTCCAAAAGCCTCCTTTACCGCCTCGAACCCCAGTTTTTTCCTCCTGTATTCATCAACAACACCTTTGTTATTCATGCATCGGGGCCTGGCGTAAAAGCATTCATCAGGAACCCTCCCGTCACTGAACTGCCATAGGAAAACACCGCTGTATTCGGGATGGGACAGTACGCCGGCCAGCTGCTCCCTTAAAATATCCGCCTGCCTTTCCTCCGACCATTTCTGCCTGCAGGAAGAATGAACCCCGGCTATCGCGCCTGCGCCGATTTCACTGACCAATACGGGTTTTCCTTTCCCTCCAGCGGACTGAATCCATTCATATTCTTTTTCCAGGCATTCATCGACCGGTTCATCGTTATACCACAAGGGATAGATATTGACCGACACGATATCAGGAAGATCCAGGCAGATATCGCAGAAATGCTTGCAGGTGGCAGAAGTCAGCGGCCGGCTTTGATCCAGCTCTCTCAGCCGGTTATACTGTTCCTGATATACTTCCCGCCCATATTCCGTATCGCTTGCACATTCATTCAGGATACCCCATGTGAAAATACAGGGATGGTTAAAATGCTCCCGCACCATCTCATCAATACAGGACAGACTCTGGCTCCGGAAATTTTTATGCCTCATCTGTTTTTCACTCAGTCCGCGGGCATGGCTCTCTTCCCATACCATAATCCCCATTTCATCACACAGATCCAGGAACCTTTCATCATTCGGATAATGGCAGGTTCTCACTGCATTCGCCCCGCTCTCTTTTATCAGGCGCAGATCATAATCCATGGCCTCCACAGGTATGGCACAGCCAAATAAACCGTGATCTTCATGCCGGTTAAAGCCTTTAACGCAAATAGCGCGGCCATTCCACAAAATCCTTCCGTCCTTCACCGTAATCTCCCGGAACCCGATGCGTTCGATCAAATCATCTTCTTCCCGCCCATCGACTTCAAGCACTGCCTTCAGATAATACAGCACGGGGTTTTCCGGCTGATATGCTGTTACCTCGGGGAAGCTGAACTGCGTCTTCACAACATTACTTCCTTCTTTTACCTCTTCCGGCGCTTCTCCCAGCAGGGTATCATTCAGATAATATTTTATTTTTACCCTTCTGCCCTTTGACAGATTATGAATGCACAGGGCCGCTTCCCCTTTCCAGGTATTTTCCTCAAAACAGGGTGTAAAATGCAGCCATTCAATAAATATGTCCCCGATATTCTCTGCAATTACAGGCCTGCTGATCCCCCCATAATTATAATAGTCGTTAATAACATGAAGCGCCGATTCCTCATGACACGAATTATCAGCGGTTACCTTCAGTGTATGTATCCCTTTTTCCACCCCTTTCAGTACTACGGAAAAAGGGGTATAGGCATTGTAATGTTCTATAACAGGATTGCCGTCCAGATATACCTTAGCCGTATGGCTGACACCCTTGAAGCAAAGGCGGATGTTTCCCTGCAGAAAGGTCTTATATTCGTAGCAGCCCACACCAGTATAGTTTTCCAGTCCCGGGTAGGTCTCAAAACAGCTGGGAACAATTACCTTCCTTGTATCCTCCTGCGCGCCTTCCTTATAAAAATCCCATAAACCGCTCAGCTCCCGCTGCTTTCTTATTTCATGTGTCTTAAAAAGTCTCTCCATTCCGTATATTCCTCCCTTAAGCGCACTTATTCCTTAACCGCCCCGACCATGACCCCTTTTACAAAATGTTTCTGTATAAAAGGATAAACACATAAAATAGGGACTGTAGAAACAATAATCGTGGCATATTTGATCGTTTGTCCCACATCCTCTACTTCCATCTGCCCGGCCATCGCTCCCAGCTGGCTTCTCGTCAGAATATCCCTCAGAAACATCTGCAGCGGCATTTTATCCGCATCCCTGATATATATCATGGCATTAAACCAGGAATTCCAGTGTCCCACCGCGTAATACAACATAATTACCATAATGGTCGGCTTTGCAAGGGGCATGATGATTTTAAAAAGGATAACCCAGTCATTCGCGCCGTCAATTCTTGCCGATTCCTCCAACGCCTGCGGTATGCCCTCAAAACCGGTAATCATGATCATCAGGTTAAACGTGCTGACCGCGCCGGGGATAATCAGCGCCAGTCTGCTGTTAATCATTCCCAGGTCCTTAATCAGAAGATAGTTCGGTATCAGTCCTCCGTTAAAATACATGGTAAATATAAATAACAGCGTAAAAAAACGCCGCAGCTTAAGCTGCTTTCTGGATAATACATATGCCGCCATGCAGGTGGCCACTATATTGATCGAGGTGCCTGCCACCACATAAAATATCGTATTCATATAGCCTGTGTAAATTGCCGCGTTGGAAAATACCTTTTTATAGGCATTCAGGGTAAAGCCTGCCGGCCACAGAAGCATATTGGTATTTCCCAGCAATTTAACGGGATCGCTTACGGATGCGAATACCACATAAAGAAATGGATACAGCGTAACCAGCGCCAGCAGGACTAATATGGCGCCATTGCACAATCCATAAGCTTTTTCTCCCATACTTCTCTTTATCATTTTCTGCTCCCATCCGCCCGCCAAACCGGGCCTGTAAATCACTTTACCATAAGCTGTGTTCCGTCACCCGTTTACAGATCCTGTTTGCCGCAACCAGCAGCAACAGATTGATCATGGAGTTAAAAAGCCCGACTGCCGTTGAAAAACTGTAGCTCTGATCCAGCAGTCCCTTTCGGTACACATATGTGGAAATGACGTCCGCGGTTTCATAGATTGATGAATTATATAAAAGAATAATTTTTTCAAACCCCAGGCTCATCATATTGCCAATCCGGAGTATCAGCATTGTAATAATGGTGGGAAGGATTCCCGGTATCGTAACATGCAGCGCCTGCTTCCACCGCCCGGCCCCGTCAATCCTTGCAGCTTCATATAATTCCGCGCTGATTCCCGAGATCGCTGCAATATAAATAATCGATCCCCAGCCAATTCCCTGCCAGATATCGGATATTACATACACCGGCTGAAAAAAATCCGGATTCATCATCATATTCTGTTTTGGAAATCCAAACAAAGTCATAAGCTGTGTTATGAAGCCGTCCGTCGATGTGAACTGCAGTATCATGCCGGCTATTACAACCGTAGAAATAAAATGCGGCAGATAGCTCACCGTCTGGACCGTTTTCTTGAATTTATCCGATCTGACCTCATTCAGCATAAGCGCCAGCAGAATCGGCGCAGGGAAACCAAAAACTAAATTTTTCAGATTAATTCCCAGCGTATTCCGGATTAACCTTCCAAAATAAACGCTGTTGAAAAATTCCTTAAAATGCTTCAGCCCTACCCATGGACTTCCCACGGTCCCCAGCTTTGGAGAAAAATCCCGGAAAGCGATCTGGGCTCCATACATCGGATAATAGCAAAAGACAAGGTAAAAAATTACAATGGGAAGCAGCATCAGATACAATCCTTTATGTTTTCTCAAATCTTCCCATAAGCTTGGTAAAAATCCCGTTTTCTTCACAGTATACCTCCTGTAGACTGCGGGCCGGGCAAAAGCCTTCCGGCTTCTCCCGGCCCATTTTCTGGAAAATCAAGTTGCTTATCTCTTATCTTGCCAGGTATCTTTCATATGCAGCCTGTTGGATTTCAATTGCTCTGTCTATGTTCATTTTCTGAATGTTTTCCACAAAATGAGGATAATTTTCAAGGGATTCCGTCCCCATAATAAACTTCAGCTTAAACTCATCCAGATATGTCTGGATATCCGTCATTAATGAATTATATTCCTGGGCTTCCTCAGCAGTCATGGTCAAAGGAGGCATTTTCTTCACCGGCGCATCAGGGGTAGCCCATACCTCCAGCGACTTTTTCTGTACCTCAAGAGCATAGTTCCCAAGCATCATGTCCTTTTCCACAAGAAACGGCTTATTGTTATTTCCGGCATAAAGAGAAAGCGCTTTCTGAATGCTGAGGCCTTCCGGATTATTAAGTACCAGGTCAGTAAATACAGGTTTTCCGTCTTTCATTTCATAGGTAACGCCTTCTTCTCCGAAATTGGCTCTCATATTTCCTTCTTCACCATAAACATAGTCAATTACCCTGGCCGCCGCATCCATATCCGCACAGGTGGAAGATATCATATAACCAATGCTGTTTACACGGTAATTACTTTGATCAACCGGGAAAACATCCCCCTTATTCAATACAGGATTCGGCGCCGGCTGGAAATCCATTTCCGGATTCTCAGATTTCATTGTTTCAATTTTTCCAAGCTCTCCCCCGGTATTTCCCCAGACAAGTCCTGTTCTTCCGCTGGCTATTTTTGCATAAAAGGCGTCTATCTCCTGCGTAAATCCATCAGGATCCAGAATTCCCATCTCCATCCAGCGGTTAAAAAGGGTCAAAAAGTCAAGATATTCGCTTTCAATGGCTCCAAAATGGACTTTATTATCTTTTCCTATATACATTCCTTCGCAAATCCCATAGGCGTTGACGATACGATCATAGTTCTTATAGGCAAAGGAAAAGCCTGCGTCGCATCCTTTCTTTTCTTTAAATATAAGAAGCGTATCTTCCATCTCCTGGATGGTTTCCGGCATCTGAAGCCCAAGCTCATCCAGCCAGTCCTGGCGGATCATATTCCCGTTAAATACCAGCGGGGAATCGGGTTTACGGATCATCGGCGCCCAGGCATATAAGCCGTCATCGTTCTTACACAGCTTATCAGCCTCCGGATCGGAATCCAGGTAGGCTTTAAAATTAGGCAGTTTTCCTGCATCCATCAGGTCATTCAAAGGGACGATAGAACCGTCTGCAAGCATTTTCTGGACGCCTCCGGGCAGTGTTCCATCATATTCTATTATGATATCCGGCAAATCATCGGTACCAACCAGAATAGACAGTGCGTCCTTTCCGCCTGAGCTGTCAATAAACTGCAGATCCACTCCGGTTGCTTCCTCTATTGCTTTCCAGTAATAGGCGTCTCCCTGATCCTTAAAATAATCACTGATTCCCCAGTCCGACCAAACCGTCAGGACAGGAGCCGTGGCCTCTGTTCCTGCTTCAGCAGCTTCACTGCTGCTGTTTTCCTTATTAGAAGCTTCCGTTGAACTGCTCTGGCCGCAGCCTGTAGTCAAGGACGCTGCTCCTAAAACTGCTGCCAGTGATAAAGCCAATATCTTTTTCCCATATTTTATATAGTTTCTTTTCATTTATCTTACCTTTCTTCTAAGAATTCTGTTAACTCTTTCCTTTTGTTCCTGTTATAATAATTTCTTACCAACCATCAGCGCGCCTGTTGTCGGTTCACACCCTTACTATAGCAGCCTCCTGTTTTTTTTGTAAATCAATTAAAACGAAAATCATCTTATAGAGCGGGATTTTTTTAACAAGCCGAAATATCGGATCATTTTATAAATATTTGATTGGTTTTTATTAAGATATATGGCATGTTATAAATAAGGAAAATATATTCTGACGGGGGAATAATGACGATGCATTATAAACACAGCCTTCAAAACAAAAGTAAATCTAAGCCTTCCGGACTGATGTGGCAGTGGATCCTGTCTTATACAAGCGTGCTTCTCATGCCCATACTTATCTGTTCATTTTACTATTTTCACAGCTATAACCTGGTGGAACAGCGTACGCTTTCCAACCAGCACCTTATCCTTGAAAATTCAAAAGAACAGATTGACTCCGCATTTTACGATGCCATAAATCTGTCCAATCACCTTCAGCTGAATTCTTACATCAATATGCTTGCCCACGGCAAATGTGCCGTGGATTCCACGCCGGCGCTGGACAGGCACTATTTGTCCGGGGATCTGAAAATGCTGCAGGTATCCAACGCACTGATTCAGCAGCTTAACGTGTATTTCCCGGCATCCGATTACATTGTAACCGCCGCCTCCGCCCATGAAATGTCAATGCTTCCATATATGGATAATGTGGGCATCAGTTTTCAGGACTGGCAGCAGATTCTGGAGGAACTGGACGGCACACACATTGTCTGCATGACGCCGGAAAATTCTTCCTGCCTGGTACTTGCCAAAACCCTTCAGTCCGATATCCATGGCGCCCCGCTTGCCGTTATGGCTGTCCAATTAGACCGGGAGCGTCTCATCCATAAGCTTCAGAATGATCTGTTTCCTGAATTCGGCGGAGTTTTCGCCCTGATAAAAACAGATGGGGTTCTTCTGTCCTCAGATTCCGGCAGCGCTGTATTTGAAGAACTGTCTTTTCCTTCCATCTTTACTTTTTTTGACAGCAGAGACGATGGTTCGCTTTATGATACCTCAACGGCTTCTGTTGGAAAATCTTATCTGATTGATTTTTATCCGACCTTAATCCCTGAAGTCGGCCTGATATCCGTCACTGATAAATCTGTATATAAGGCTGACTTATACAAGCTTCTTGAGGTTCTTCTTTTTACGCTGACCGTATGTGTGATAACAGGGCTGTTCGTCATCTTTTATTTTTCCAGAAGGAATTATAAACCGGTGGAACAGATCGTCCATTATATCAAAGGGTACGGCGGTGATGATGATAATGACACCAACGAATATCATCTGATAATGAAAATCCTGACCCACAATCAAAGCGAGCTGGAAAAACAGCGGGCGCTTCTGCGGAATAACTATGTCCAGAAAATTCTGACAGGTGAAATTGCCTTCCATCAAATCTCAGGTCCCGTTGCCGAAGCCTTTTCACTGCATTTTCCAGCAGACAGAGTCTGTGTCCTCCTGTTGTCGCCTGAAACCTCACAGGAGTCCGGTTTTTCTTCTGAACCCTCACCTGCGGATAATACGGAACAGCTTGTTTATTTTATAATAGAAAATGTTTTGAAAGAATTGCTTTCCGGTCAATTTCCTGACAATTATTTCTGCATCCAACACAGGCAGATTGCCGTGATTACATGCATTCCCGGGGAAGCAGCCCAGCCGGAACAGTCCCTGGAGCATATCGTGCAGGAGCTTTTTTCCTTCCTGACCCGGAATTATCAAATAGAACTGAAGGCAGGCATCAGCAGCATTCACCATAAAGACGGTTTATCCACCGCCTATCTGCAGGCAGACGCGGCCTTAGAGTATATCAAGCTTTTTGGGAATCATCCGTTATGCCATTATGCTTCCATTCCTCAGGAACAGGAAATCGGAGCCATACACCTGAATACCAGCGATTATGTCGTAAACCTGATCCTTTCTGGCAGCCAGCCCCAGCTGTCCGACTATTTCTCTACTTTACGCAGGGATTTGGAAAGCAGCCGGCTTTCTTCTGCCGATGCGCGCAGCTGCTATTATTTCTTCTATCAGGTTACTGCCAGACTGCGGCTGTACTGTCAGACGCATTACAGCTTCATTCCGTCCTGCCTGGATTTCATCGGAGATACTTTTTTCCAGATACCGCTTCCTGAACTGCTGACCCAAGTGCAGGAAGCTTTTCAAAAAGCCTCGGAACAATTGCAGGAGAGAAAAGAAATGCTGGATAATAACAGATGGGGAACTGATATCCGGCGTTTTATACAGAATAATTATTTTGACGCGGATCTTAACCTGAATACGCTTGCCGAACATTTTCATATATCGCCTTCTTATCTGTCAAAAAAGTATAAAGAACAGTACCAAAGCAGTGTAATTGATTATCTTTATGAAGTGCGTATCCGCAATTCCATCCAGCTGATCCAGGATACAAATATGAAGGTGACGGAGGTTGCCCAGATGGTCGGATTCCCGGACAGCAACGCCTTTATCCGAATATTTAAGAAAATTACCGGGATTACGCCCGGAAAATATAAGGCGGAGCTCATCTCCAAAACATAATAGGAAAAGGACGGAAGCAGGCATTTATGCATGTTTTCCGTCCTTTTCCTTTATTTTTCATTCAAATGACGAACCTGTTTGCAGGTATTTAAGTCTATACTGTAGGCATTCCCGAATAGGTTCTGAAGCTCCTCCGAAGAGTTCATTTCTTCTGTAAGGACGAACTTTCCGCTCCATGTCATATAGTAAATCCAGGGTATTTTTGATTCTGACAGAAGCTTTATATCTGGAAGAATACCAATTTCTGCCAGCGCCGCAGGCTTTTGGGCTGTCGTATTCCGGATCAGCTCCCTGTATTCTGCGGCATAATCCGTTTTGCTGCCGGGTTCACTATATATATCCCTGGACACAATATCCACATAAGCATCTCCAGGATACCCTTCCGGGGATACTGCATTCCAGACCCAGATCAGATTATGAAGCTTTTTTTCCTCAGTAAAATACCTGAACATTTTCAGATATAAGTCTTTCGCGGTTTCCACCCCTTTTGCTCCCCACCAGAACCATGTGCCGTCCGCTTCATGAAACGGCCTCCATAATATGGGAATCTTCTTACACAGGAAAGGGCGCAGCAATTCTGCCATTATATCCATATCATGATAAAAAGCCTTTTCTTCCACACTGCCTGAAACCAGGATTCTGTCTGCGTCAAAATCCGTATTTTCCGTATAAAAGCTTTTGTCCCTGCCTCCAAGAGGGGAAAACCAGTGCCAGGTAAAGGTTATTATCCCTTTCTCCTCCTCAGCCCATCTCATGGCTTCCTTTAAAGTATCTTGATTTTCTTCGACTTCCTTCCTGCAGGCCTCACCCATATCTTCATAGTTGATATTCGGTGAATATCCAAGCAATTCAAAGCCGCACAAAGCCGGCTTTTTTCCTGTCAGCCTTTGAATATGTCCGATTTCTTCCATCCCCCGTGTCTGTGTATGCTGACCCGTAAGTATTCCTTTTCCGCTGAGTGCACATAAATATTCATACAGTTTAATAGCTTCAGGTATTGCATTCTTATTTGCCAGTTTCATCTGTTTCCTCCCTTTTTCGGTGATAGGTTTGTTCTTATCCAGCTTAACAGGAAGAAGGTAGTGGGGCAATCGTATAGATCTGAAAACATACGAATTAACACAACAGTTTCTTCTTTTTATGTTTTTTCTTAATTCAGTTTTTTCCTGCCGGGATGAAAAGTACATGAATTTATTGCTGTCCGAAAAAGTGATGGTAAAATAATCGGAATGATTAATGTGAGATATAATCTCAAAGAAGAAATGTATAAATATCTTGGACATATAGGATACTGTATCCGCATATCTGAAAGAAAAAAAGGATATGCTTCTGAGATGTTGCGTTTGGCACTAATAGAGGCCAAAAAATTAGGACTGAATGAAGTCCTTCTGACTTGTGACAGCGATAATATAGGGTCTTCGGCAACAATGAAAAAGGATGGCGCTGTTTTGGAAAATGAAGTACCCTATCAAGGAAAAATCACGCAAAGATATTGGATATATTTATAAATGCTGCTAAAGGTTGTGTCTTTCTCCTGCATAAACCCAAACTATTCATCAGCCATCTGTACTTCAATCATATTTTCCCTTTGGACTGGTAGTATCCATTATCTGCCGCTTTTTTAAGTACAACACAGTGTCAAAGTCAACCGGAATTATGCAAATATTCCGACAAATTTTACAGATTTTGATTTTATATCTGCGCCTGAATATGTCATACTCTTCTACACCTGCTCCACTTTTCGAAGCTCCTTCCAATAATTTCGGATAATCCCCTTACGCCAGGCAAGAAATATACTTACTGCAAGAAGGCCTCCTGCAAACAAAATCAGGATTACCGGATTCATTCCCGTCACATCCAGGAACTTCGTCACGTCATCCCCCACCGGGGCTTTGCCCAGCATGTAAAGCACAGGCACCAAAATCCACGCAGCGGCCGGCATGGAAAAAGCAGCTACGAGCAGAAAGGAAAACAGCCGGTAAAAAAGACTGTCTTTCTCCCGTTTATACAATAAAAGATAAATAATGGAAATAACGGCGGGAAACAGCATGCCCGCAATATTAAGCATAGCCGAAGTCACCCTGTTGTAGCTTCCACCCGAAGAATTCATATATGCGCCTGTAATACTGATATGAATCGTGTCCGCCCCGCAAAAATATGCAACAGCGGCATGCCCCGTCTCATGGCACAAAATATACAGCAACACAACAATACAGGCGCTTACCAATACATATACCAAAATCCTGGCTTTTCTGTTTTTAATCATTTTTCTCCCTGCTTCGCCTGGAATGGCGGATTTATATACTTTCTTTAATACATGTTGGTACGTTTTAATCTCTATAAAAAGCTTTATATTTCAGTCAATATTATCCTGGCTTTTTCTGTGGCTCTGAAACTTTCCCGTCAACGCCGCTTTTCCCAATATCAGCCCTTCCGCCTGTTTTAATACATCTTTCTTTACAGATGCCGCAGGCAAATCCATAAAATCACTCAATGCAAAAACTGTAAAGGTGTAATTATGTATTGCTTTAAACGGCGGTTTCGGGCCTTTATAACAATGTCTTCCATATGCCATTCCCTGAACAGCGCCGGACAGTGCCGCCACCGCTTCTCCTTTTGGAATGGATTCCGGGATATCGCTGCATACAGGAATATTCCAGATAATCCAATGGTTATAATTCGGAAATAAAGGATGGGAAGCATCATCCAAAGTAATCATCAACGCTTTTGTACCGGCAGGTATGCCTTCCAAATGCAAAGCAGGAGAAATATCTTCTCCCCGCGCAGTATATTTTTCAGGTATCCATGCCCCTTCTTTAAACGCAGTGCTGGTTATTAACATAAAAACTCCTTTCCACATTTCGCTTGTTTCATTTTTCATTATGCATGCTCTGACAGGTTGTCGTGCAAGACCATTTCATACACGGTATCCCCATCAATAAATTCTTTTAATATACGTTCTTTTTTCGACATCAATAGGAATAACCGTCTTTTCCCTTTCCAGACAATCGGGCAGACTTGTACATAATCATATCCTAAATATTCTGCACATATCTGCATTTTGGATAATTCGAACAGCCATAAAAGCTATTCCCTGCATTGGCGCCTTTCTTTGCTGTGCGCAATACAAGCGTCCCGCCACAGCGAGGACATTTTAAAGAAGTATTCTGTTCAGTAATACCTTCCGGCTTGTTAACAGTCTCCGTTTTTTTATATTTTTCATTAATTCGATCAATATGAGCTGCCCTGACTGCCTGATCCACATCAGTCAGCATTTTCAGCTTTACATATATGTCTTCGGTCATACTTTCACTTAATATATCCGCTGTCCTGTCCCATATACTTCTTATTGCTGCATACAATCTGTCCCTTTTAATAACTAGAACATCGGTGCTTTCCACAGCTACTTTTTTTAGTTCGCACCGCTCCGAAAATGCAATGACAGAAAATAAGGGGACTGAATTTTGCAGGTATTGCCCCAACCACTTTATATGGGTACTGTTCTGTTTTATGGGGTTATAAAAACGGTTTTTACTCTTATCCGGAAGCATGGCCGTCCAGTAAGCAGACTTTTCATCACCAAAAATCCAGCCCGAGTAATTCTTGCTCTCTATTACAAATATGCCTTTCTGTGTAATAAAAACAACGTCAATTTCAGATGTTTCACCATTATTCTTAGGCACATAAATATTACGCAGTACATATCCCTTTCGGCCGAACAGCCTGACCAGATTAAGTTCCCATTCGGTCATTTTCTCCCCATACCGGCCTTTCCATTCCGCATCAAATATATCATCCAGTAACAGATCAATAAAACTCTTTGCCATAGGCCCTCTCCAAGATAAATCTGTATAATCCCAACAATTATTATTGTTTTTTAGTTTACACCTTTAAGCTACTGTCGTCAATCGCGGATATGCCGACGCCCAGGGTTATTTTATGAATATATGCTGAAATTTTGGGAGTGCGAAAATAATAAGGTATGTAAAATCACATAAAAACGGATTAAAAAGTATAATTTATAAAAGGAACGGTCAAGTAACACCGTTCCTTTTTACTATCCGTTATTTTCACTTTTTAAATGCCTTATATTCCATGTTGAGTACTAATTCCTAATGCAGCAAACCTGTTATTCATTTATTGTCTGGAAAACCTTCTTGTGTTATGCTTCAGTCAAAACTCTGCAGGTTTTTTTATAGAATGCAATCCCATAATAAGTAAAGGTCCGATACCCCTCAAGCATAAGCTCTGCGCCATACTGCTTTTCCCTAATCTGTTCCAGAGCAACAGCCGCTGTCTCATCCAGCATGGCAAAAGTATCTGCTACTTTAAGTTCTATAATAATTGCTTTCCCAATATAGGGAGCTGACAAAAGCAGGAGATCGCTTCTTCCAAGACCGCTCTCTCTGTTTGACTTTATAGTATAACCATCCATCATTTTCAGAAGCCCGCCTAAGAATCCATGATAATAATCTTCCCTGTAGTCATAGAAACTGATTGTTTCCATCAGATTCTTTGACAGTTCTATCTCCAGCAGCTGTGTGTCTTTTTTCAGAAGTGCATTATAAATACCGGTCAGATCCTTCTGTCTGATTTTTTCATCAAACCAGTCAAGAATGGTATTGCGGTAAATCAACTTTACTTCCGTGTTGGGAATTGCCAGCGTCAGATACAATGTTTCTCCGTCAAAGCGCTCTCCCTGTTTTTTCAAATACCCTGTAAAAAAAAGAAAGTTCCATAGATTATCCTCAGATTTATATACCTCATCATAGGTAATTTCTTCGTGTACAGGCTTTTCAATAGTTCCTCCTTCTATCAAAGACTCCATTTCCTGCCTGATGCTTCCATCTGCCAGTTCTACTAATTTTTTGACAATATCATTGGAAGAAGTGTTAGCCCAATATGTCTGAGGAAAAGCCTGCGGTGACGACACCGCCGCCTTTACATAATTCAGTACGCTCCATGGATTATAAACTTCTGTATCCCCAAAAAGATATCCGTCATACCACTGCTGCACTTCCTGCTGCTTTTCCTGCAGTCCATAGGCCGCCAGAAGATGCTCAACCTCTGACTGTGTAAACCCAAAATGTTCTGCATAATTATGGTTCATAAGCGATATAATTTCCAGATTATTTAAACCGGTAAAAATACTTTCTTTTGTTATCCTAAGACATCCCGTTATGACTGCGAATTCCAAGTTAGGATTTGATTTAAGAGCTGATTCAAAAAGTGAGCGGATAAAATCGGTCATTTTTTCGTAAAATCCACGTAAATATGCATTTTCCAGCGGAACATCATACTCGTCCAAAAGAATAATTACATTTTGTTGATAGACTTTCTTCAGACATCTTGATAAAAAGTCCAGTGCCTTAGCCCACACGGAATCCGGCCCTTGTTTATTCATCATTTCCCTATACTGTTTTTTTTCAGCTTCATTCAGTTTATCACTGGCAAGGACCAAACTATGGCGGTCAAACTCTTGGGCAATTTCATCCTGCAGACATTCATACGCCATTTTAAAACTGGGCTGTTTTGACGTTTTCATGGACAAGCTGATAACCGGATACTTGCCCATGTGCTTCAGATATTTCTCTCCGGCTTCCATGATTTCCAGTCCTTCAAAAAGATATCTGTTTTCCCTGGCACCGCATTCATCTTCAAAAAAATATTTAAGCATACTGATGCCAAGAGTCTTACCAAATCTCCTTGGACGCGTAAAAAGACTTACCTCTCCTCTGTTATCCAGAAGTTCTTTAATAAACATGGTTTTATCGGCATAGTAGTAATCATTTTCCCTGAGCTTCCTGAAATCATCAATTCCAATCGGAAATGGCCTCATATAATACCTCACTTTCTTTAAACCGATTATACCTTACTCATGCCCTTTTTTCAATTTTATAAATCACGTTCTTTTCGTTCCCAGGCACATCGCAGTATCCCCGCTGAAAGGAAGCTGACGATAGGTATTCAACTGCTGCTATTATACTCTAAATGCATGGGGAAACAAAAGCGTTGAAAAAAAGGGTAAAACGTATTTAAAAGAAGCGAAATCATTCTGATAATTGTACTTTCCTTCAGCAGACTGCATAATCTTTTAATTTATCAATAAGGATTTCTCTTTCACGGCTCCCATTTGTCCGGAATCTGACCATAGGTATTCCATACATTTCCAATATCCGATCCTTTAAGCCATCTCTGGACGCCTGTACGGTTCCCTCATTATGGAAATCATAACCATCCACTTCAACGACCAGAACAGGCTGTTTGCTGATTCTGTTAAAAATAAGGAAATCCAGATGAGTGGCCGGATTCATAGCATATTCACATTCTCTGTCATTCAGCAGACTGAGATTTTTAAGCAGCATTCGCAAAGGGGTATGGCATACAACATCCAGGCCTGAACATGCTTTTTCCTTAAAAATGTCGGTAATAAGCGCATACATAAGATTTTCGGAATCATATACTGAAATTTTTTTATGCTTTAGGAGATATACGCGTCTGGCTTCCGTATATTGTTTCTATGAAACAATATCCCACTTTGAATTGTCGGGATTATATTTACAAGATTGTATATCTTTCGTTTTTATTTCGTTTTTAACAATAATCATTTGCTTTGCAGTATTCATGGCAGATCTTTCTTGTGTACCGTATAATCTGAATTTTGTATGATCGTTTTCTTTCTATCTGAATCTAAAGCATATATGTACTTTTCGTAATATTTCCGGCATATAATCCTGACAGTTATTATTGTTTTTTAGTTTACACCTTGAAGCTGCTGCCGTCAATCCCGGACATGGATATATACCTGCGGGTTTCAAAATAGGAAAAGGGCGGCAGGCCTGAGAATCATTCTCCGGTTCATTTCCGGCTCTTCCTAAGCTTTACCGCCCTTTCTTTTTTATCATTTATCTGCCGCAGTCTCCCCCAACCACCGAAGCACCTCCCCAAACTCCGCTGTCGGCTGCCTGCATTCGCCGCCAACACATAAATAAAACTGTGCCCCCGTCTCCGGCACCGGGTAATCCCTGGTGTAAGGCGCCAATTCACAAAGTTCCTGCCCGTTCTCTTCCGTTTTCACAAGGACAGCAAGCCCCGGGACTGTCTCCTCCAGATATCCAAGCTGTGCCAACAGTCCCCGGCGTTCTTCCCCGATAACAGCGGAGGAAAGCGTACATATCAGTTCTTTTGTTGGATACAGTACATCCATGATTGTCAGTAGTGCGTAGCTGTGCCCTGACGGATATCCGGCCATGGATCCGGCCAGAAAATACAGCTGTTTTTCCAGCGCCTGCTGCATTTCATCATCACCTGTAAGCTGTGCCAGCTGCTGCAGGACCCGGGCCGCAACGGAATTGCCTGACGGCATCGCACCGTCATAGGTTTCCTTTGTCCTCACAATCAGCTGTTCTCCGTCTTTCGCATACAGATAGCAGCCACCGTTTTCCCTGTCAAAAAACTGTTCCAGCAGCAGCTTAGTCCAGGCAACTGCCCGCTTCAGATAATCCGTCTGAAAGGTTACCCGGTAAAGCGCCAGCAAGGCCAGACTGTAGCAGGCATAATCCTCCAGCTTCCCTTCTCCCGCAGCATCCCCGTCCCGGTAACGTACCAACAGGCGGCCATCCTTCACAAGCCGCTCCCGGAGAAAAGCCTCAGCCCGCACGGCCATATCCACATACCTTGCCTCGCCAAGCACCGCCCCGGCCTTCGCAAAGGCGCAAATCATGAAACCGTTCCAGGAAACAAGGATTTTGTCATCCTTATGGAGCCGTGTCCGCCGCAGCCGGTATTCATACAGCGTTCTTAAGTCCTGTGCACCATTTCCGCAGCCGCCGTCACTATTCGCTATACCCCATCGCTCCTCATGGATATTCTTACATTTTTTCCCGCAGGCCTCCGCCCGGCCTTTCTCATGCATTATGTCATCAAATACCCCGCAGATTTCTTCATACCCCTCATTCTCCAGCAGATTGGGGATACTTTTTCCTTCAAAATTGCCACCGGGAAAAATTCCATACCGGGCGCAGAATTTCTCTCCCGCCTCATCTCCCAAAACCGCCTTAATTTCCTCCGGCGTAAACACATAATACTTTCCCTCCACGCCATCGCTGTCCGCATCCTGCCCGCAGAAGAAACCGCCGTTTTCATCCGTCAGCTCCCTTTCCACATATTGTAAAATACTGCGCGCCGCACATTCATACAGCTTCCGTCCGGTCTGCCAATACGCTTCCAGGTAAGCCATCGCAAGCAGCGCATTGTCATACAGCATTTTCTCAAAATGCGGGACCAGCCACCATTCATCCGTGGAATATCTGGAAAAACCGCCGCCGATGTGGTCAAAAATCCCGCCCCGGTACATCTGCGCAAGTGTTGTCTCCGCCATAGCCAATGCTTCCCTGTTTTCCGTCCTTTTTCCATACTCCATCAGGAATATGAGGTTGTGGGGCGTGGGAAATTTCGGTGCGCCGCCGAACCCTCCGTTTTCCGGGTCAAAGCTGTCCGCAAACTGGCGGAAGGCCTGCTGAACCGTATCCATCCCCGGCGCAGCCCGATTTCCTGTCTGTGCCTGTTCTTTTAAATACGCCGCTATCTGCTCCGCGCTTTCCAGAAGCCTTTCTTTCTGCGCCCTCCACTGCCCGGCTGCCGCGGTCAGCAGTTCTTCCAGTCCAGGACTTCCGTAACGCGCGTGGGGCGGAAAATATGTGCCTGAAAAAAAGGGCTTGCCGTCCGGTGCCATAAGTATGGTCAGAGGCCAGCCTCCCTGGCCGTTCATGGCCTGACAGACCGACATATAGACTGCATCCACGTCCGGGCGTTCCTCCCTGTCCACCTTCACACAGATATACTCTCTGTTTAAAAGCTCCGCAATTTCCTCATTTTCAAACGATTCCTGCTCCATCACATGGCACCAATGACAGGTACTGTATCCAATAGACAGGAAAACAGGCTTGTTTTCCTGCCTGGCTTTTTCAAATGCTTCCTCTCCCCACGGGAACCACTGCACCGGATTATATGCATGCTGCAGCAGATAAGGAGATTTTTCATGGATTAACCTGTTGGGAATATTTTTCGTATTATCCATATGGCCACCCCTTTCTTAAAAAAAGGATATATTTGCAGCCGCCAATATATCCTTCAAGATAATTTGAAATTTATTTTTTCTTTAATATCGTAACCCTGTCTTTACCAAATTATACTGTCAATACCGTGTCCGGTCCTGTAAGCTGCAACCCTCTTTATGTATTATTCCAGGACAACGCTTGTATTTAAGTTCTGAACAGGAGTTTTCCGATGGTGTATTGACCATAATATTTTTATTCCGCCGCAAAGGGGTAACAGCAGTTCAGCCCGGCAGACCGGGAGCCAGCCTGCCAAGTATTTCCATATAAAAATTTATCCAGTCAGATAATCCGTTGCTTTTAAATATTGAAATAATACCAAAAATTTGCTTCAGTAATTCTTCTTCTGAAATATTTTTGCAATATTTTTCGTCCTCATACAAATCATTTTCAAGCCATTCATAACGCTCATAGGGATTATGATTATTGTCCAAGCCCCATTCGTAGACTTCCAAAGGACCGAAAGATTTTTTTGAAATTAAAACAATAATACCATCTTCATCCGGGACGGTATTGGGCATTGTATAACACCATCTATCAATAAAAACATATTTTTCATTCATTCTCTTTCTCCGCAGAATTCAAACTTTTTAATCAATCCGGTCGCTGCAGACTGTCCCTCCCTCATATCACCACCCTCCATTTTCGTGATTTTTCCATGATTATTTTATTCATACGCATTATTAAGGAAGGAAGAATTATCTCATTTCTCTATTGAGATAATTCTTCCTTCCCCTACTTGATGAAGGCCTTCCATGATCTTAAAGACCTGCCCTGGAACCACTTCCTGGTAATGGGCATCCTGAAAGGAAAATTTAATAGCGGCAGGGGTCGGAGCATCAAACTCTTCAATGGGCAGTTCGGTAAAAGTAATGCCCCGGTATTCGTTCAATCCGTTAAATACGGCATCCGGACGATACCCATCAGCGGGCAGCTGTTTGCGTTGTCCGGCGTAAAAGATGACTTCTGCAATCAGATACATGTTTTCGCGCTCCTTTGCGGCCTCTGACACTCCTGGTAAGTACTAAAGAAAGCAGCTCCCGTGCTTAATAGGCGGAACTTTGGATTTTAAAACTTTCATTGATATTTACCTTTTTAGCTTCCTGTCCATCTGTTCTGCATACTAAAAACTCAAGGGTAGGCTCATATTCACCATCCTGCAAGGTTTCCCCGCCTAACACCTCGATACTGTACCATCCATTTTCAAGTTCAATGATGGGTTTCCTGCAAAGTAAGTAATCCCTGATTAAATCATCCACCTTGTTGGCAGTAAATTGTTCCAGGATCCGCCATGTAAACAACATAAGTTTTTTGTTGGCAATCTTAAGGGAATAGCCGCCATGCCGGAATTGCAGGCGGCTTTCTCTTCCAAGCAATTCCGGTGTTTCATTTTCAAGATCAAAATAAATTGTATAGGGATAGTTTTCTATTCCAGCCATGGGAAGTATGATGCCATTACAAACAGCCGCTTCCGCACTTTCAGTTGTTGTAAATTCCATTGCCAGGTTATCCGAAAGGTTGTTTCCCTTTTTCCATTCTTCCAATAACTGAATATCACCGAGAAGAAAGTAATTTACAAGGTCGTTTAATACTTCGGTAAATTTATATTTCATATTTCTTCCGTACCACTATCTGTTATGTTTAAATGTCTTCGCCGCCGAATACGCCATTATCAATAAAACTGCAGCACCTAAAACGTCCATTGAAACTGCCGGTTTCATAAATCTTCGTTCCTGTAGCGTGGGCCGATGATCATGGATATGTGTATCCCCGCTTTGTTCCATTCTCCCGGCAAATATATGCTGCAGGAAAATTCGTCTTCTGTTTCGCTGTTCGATGCTCTGAAATCATACCGGCCCAATTCCTTTTCATTGTTCCGCAGCCTTTCCAGACTATTTAAGCCATGTTCTTTTGAAAATCTCTTAAATAACTTCCATACTGCACCTGCCGCGGCACGGTTTAATGAGGTGAATGAGCTGAAATATGGCCCGCATGCGCCGCGTTTTTTCTTTCCATTTGGATCTGGTTCACATACAAAAACACGTTTTTTCCTCACACTCCACTCCGCATTTCTTAAGGTGGGGATACTTCCGTCAGAAAGCTGGAAGATAAATTCATTGACATGCTGTTCCCAAATGCTGCATACGGCTTCAAATGCTTCAGGGGAGAGCGGTTTCGTTACCTTTTTCATAGTTTATAGTTTCCTCATCTGCAGATTCTTTTTAAACGCGTTTTGTTGTCCGCCAAAAAGAGAGTCAAAAACCTACTGAGTTTCGTCGCTCATTTTACGAACGAATCCAGCGATAGATACTGTTGTAAATTCCCCTTTTGAGTCTATCTTCAATGGTTTTTGCTTAGACTTGACAGGCCCAAACCGGAGTGTTGGTATCATCTCCCTTGGAACAGGACGGGGTTCAATACTGGAGCCATGCTTTCCACTCGCCGCCGTCTTTGCACAGCAATTAAAAGGTTCCTGATGGCAAAGATGAGGAATTGGCTCCCGTAATGCTTCTATATGAATTCCGTCAGGAAGCTCCTCTTTCCTTGTGACCAGCCCACCGGCAGCCTCGCCATCACAAACAGCATCCCATCCTCTAACGTCACCGGATAAATCACATCTCCAACTTTTACGCTGGCAATGGAAGGCCTTTTCATTATGTCCAGACACAAAACCGGGCTTACCTCATTATTGATATTGAGTAACAGCGGCCTGCCCGTTCCAATAAAGCTTCTTACATTGTTACATGCTTCGCTTTCTCTATCTCATATAATTTCACAAACTCCGCCCGGCCCGGTCCTTGGCAAAGATCTTTTCCAGCTCATAGGACAATAAAAATGGATCGTAGTCGCAGAAAACGTTTGGTATGTATTGATACAGCTTTTCCGCAATCTTCTCCACATGTTCAATATCCACTCCGGTCAGGGCGTACATTTTATTTTCCGTAAATATCAGCAGCCGTACATAAAAAGGGCCGCCCTTTTGCCCAACCTGTGCGCAAATCCAGTAAATTTTATTACGCGGGATTACCGTTATCTTATTTCGGTCACTGCCGAGCAACAGATAAGACGGCGTCAGCGTGACTTTTTCTCCATGGGGCGCCTTTCCTTCGGCAAATTCATCAATATACTCCTCCATCAGAAGCCTTCCTTCCGCCGCTTCCTGGTTGATCTTCTTTGCCACGGCCTCTTTTGTATCTTCCCCAAAGGGCAGGAATAAATTTTCGCCGTTCATGGCAGTGCGTCTCGTTCTGAATAACCCGACTGCTATGGCAAGCAGCATGATTCCAATAAGTATCTTCAGTATTAATAATATTTCCCGGCCAGATGGAGCGTTTAAATCAAATGAATTCCTCCCGAGAAAATAAATGAACGCTAAAAGAATGAAAAATACGGCGGTCAGCCTGAAAAGTGTTTTCCTGTAGGTCCGATTCACCTTACTGGATTCCTGTGCCAAATATTCCTGTGCCATGTTATAACTCTCCTTTTTTCTGTGATTATAGTTTCTATAAATTAAACCTGTATCTCTATTTTTCCGGAAGCGCGGCAATTATCTTTTCAAATGCGCCCTCCACTTCCTGGTTCATAATCGGCAGGCCCACGCTTTCAAGAATATCCGATGCATATCTTAACTTAACTGTAAATTTTTCTTTTGCATCCATAAATATGATGGGGGAAATCCATATATTGAAGACGACGGAAAGCAACTCCGCTATGATTTCCGGCTCCTTTACCCATATGCTCCCATCCTTCATTCCTTCCTTAATTAATTCACAAAAAATCGCTGTCAGGTTATTTTTTGTAAAATCCATGTAAGCGGCCGCAAGTTTGGGGTTATTGATCAATGACCTTGATAATGGGAAATACATGTCAACCTGTTCGTCAGCTGATACCGCATAGATTAAAATCTGCCTGATTTTCTCCAAAGCGGAAATTTTCTTATTGTTTTTTATCTCTTCGTAAGGGACAGTTTTATGGAACATGCACGCCATAACTGATTCGACCATTTCCGCCTTGTCCTTAAAATGGTGATAAATTGCTCCCCGCGTCATCCCTATGGCGTCTGCTATATCCTGTAAGGTAGTACGTTCATATCCCTTTTCAATAAACAGCTTCATGGCCATTTCCAATATGCGGTTTTCTGTTATTTCCGGGTACTTATTCCTTCCCATAATTTTTTTCTCCTTTAGATACATGCTGTATGTATTTAATGTAGCATAAGTTGAATTTACCGTCAATTTTTACTTTGCAGCCTTACGGGTACATTTTTCTGCCCGCAATAGCATCTTCCTAAAGACGAAAAGAGGATATATTTTAAAAAATATACCCTCCTGAAACTTTTTCTGTTTTATTTTTCCTGATTGCTTCTTTCTTTATCAGCCTCCTGCCGTTGCCCCGGTCCACAGGTGCCTCCTGCCGCCTTTGCTTTTGCGTGTTTCCGCAAAGCACTTATCACAGATACGGAAGGATGCGCCGAGAGGAAGCAGGCTGCCGCAGTACTGGCATTTCTGGATATACTCCTTTTTGTTTTTCGCCAGATAGCGCATGATCGTTTCTTCGGTTTTTTCCCGTTCCCTGTCCAGCCTTTCCAGATCAATGTTCTTGCCCAGGCGGACGGAGAACTGATAGTACAGATCCAGCATCTTATAGAAGGTTTCATACCGGGCAAGGCCTGAATCGCTGCACATGATCAGGGCCGGGAAATGCAGGCACGCATCCGCCGTATAGGTTTTGCAGTAATACAGCCACAGCGTTACAATATCCCGGTTTTTGATATCAATGGAGCAGGTAAGCATGCGGTAAAGCATATGCTTATCCTCAAAGCCGTCGATTTCCTTCCGGTCCCTGTATGCCTTTTCATATAAAAACAGCATATCCTCGATACTGATTTTTTCAAAGGGCGGCTCCGTCGCCACGGATTTCCAGATTTTCAAAATGGCATCCAGCGGCTCGTCCATATCAAGCAGGACCTGGGGAAAGCCCAGGCTTACACAGGACACATCCGGTTCCTTTTCATCGAAATGCTCCTTAATATAATCAAGGCCTTCCTGGCCCACCGCGTTCACATAGCCGGTATCATAAATGCCGTATCTTCCCGCCCTGCCGCCGATCTGCTTGATCTCCGCAGCCAGCAGGGGACGCGTATTCTTCCCGTCGAATTTGCTGGTATGGACGAAAACAATCCTTTTTACCGGAAGGTTCAGCCCCATGCCGATAGCGTCCGTGGCGACCACCACCTTGGTTTCGTGGCCGGAAAACATACGTATCTGCCGCCGCCTGATTTCCGGGGGGAGACTGCCGTAGATGACGCTTGCCCGGACGCCCATTCTTTCCAGGCGGCCGGCGATGTCCAACACCGCCCTTTTTGTAAAAACAATCAGCGCGTCGCCCTCCTGCACATCTTCCGGAAACCGGAAGGCCTCGTCCTCACATACCAGCTTTGTCTTGCGCTCATACCTGCGGGTTTCACAGGTGTCGCCGCACAGGCTGATCAGATGGATAACCGCCTTTTCCGCCGCCGGGCTCATGCAGACATGCACCTCCGGCGCCTGGACGCCCAGGATTGCCCTCGTCCAGGAATGCCCCCTGTCCGGATCGGCAATCATCTGCGCCTCATCAATGACGGCCACATCGTATTTCTGATCTATATCAAGCATTTCTACCGTGGAGGAAATAATCCTGCTGTTTTCCTCATAGATACGTTCCTCCCCGGTCAGCATGGTGCATGGGATCCGGTACTCCTTCATCTTTTCATAGACCTCCAGCGCAAGAAGGCGCAGCGGCCCCAGGTAGACACCATTCTGCGCTTCCCTGAGGCGCTCCAGCGCCTGATAGGTTTTACCGCAGTTGGTCGGGCCGATATGGAGGATGAATTTCCGTTTCATTTCCAGGGCCTGGGGAAATTCCATCTCCGGCCTGGTGGGAACCATATCTATGATCTGGTTTTTAATTCCTGATTCTGCGTAGCTTTTCGACAGGCTTTTTATGCTTCTCTTGCAGATCTCAAAGGGCTTCTCTTCCCGCAGGAACTCCAGGAACTTCACTGTAATCAGCTCCTGCTCCTCCGGCCGCATGTCCGAGAGATCAAGGCGCACCAGCTCCTTCATCAGAAGATCCCGGATTTCCATAATCGCAAACTGGTTGTTCTGCCGGAACGCATAATAGGATAGATTCCGTATCTGCCTGTGGTATTCCTCCAAATGCGGCTGGCTGAGCTTAGTGGTCTTCACATTCCGCATCTCATGCAGCAGCCGCGTGATTCTCTCCTCGTAATTCTTTTTCCCATCGTTATTTTTCTTCTTCAGCCTGGCAGCGCATTCCTTGTACTGCAAATAGTAAAACTGCACCAGCTTTTCATTCTGTACCATAAAAACCTTCCTCTTATCCAAAAACTCCGTTCAGCTGACATTTCGCCATTGGCATTATTCTATCATAACATGCCCGTTCTTACTATCCTAAATTATTACTGCGCAAAGGAAGGTCAGCTACAGCCATCACCTCCATACTGTTGCTGCCGGTATCCTATCTTCTCAGCCGCCTTCTAGTAAAAGGGACAACAAAATACAATCAGGCCATATTCCCGCAAACTTATTGACACAACCGCCCAAAAAAGATATTTTATAATTATAGCCGCCGGGAATATCTGCCGCTGCCCAGCTGTCTGCGGGAAAAGGCATGCAACAGAGTGATATAATTAAAACCAATATCAGATATAATAATTATTGATTTTACTTATATTAAATTTTGTAATATGATGAATGTAAACGGACCCGGAAAGCGGCCTGAACCACCGTTTTTACAAAAAATAAAACATACAAAGGAGTCTTAAATCATGGAAAAACTTTACACAGGTAAGACAAAAGATGTTTATCAGCTGGAAAACGGCAACGTTCTGCTGAAATTCAAGGACGACTGCACCGGAAAAGACGGAAAATTCGATCCCGGTGAAAACTCTGTAGGCCTGACAATCGAAGGCATCGGCAGAGAGAACCTGAAAACCTCCGTTCACTATTTCGAACTGCTTAAGGCAGCCGGCGTAAAAACCCATTATGTAAGCGCAGATGTGGAAAACGCCACCATGGAAGTTCTTCCTGCAACCGTATTCGGCCATGGCCTGGAAGTAATCTGCCGTCTGGTAGCAACCGGAAGCTTTATCCGCCGTTACGGCGAATATATGGAAGACGGCACCCGCATTGAAGGCGGCTATGTTGAGACTACCTTCAAGGATGACGCAAAGGGCGATCCGCTGGTAACAAAGGATGCACTGGCAGTGCTGGGCGTTATGACTCCCGAAATGTACGACAGCATGAAAGAGCAGACCCTGGCTATCACAAAGGTTGTTGCCGATGATCTTGCGAAGAAGGGCATGGATCTGTATGACATCAAGTTTGAGTTCGGCTATGACAAGAACGGCGAGGTTATCCTGATCGACGAAATCGCCAGCGGCAATATGAGAGTTTACAAGGACGGAAAGATCGTAGATCCCATGGATCTTACCAAGATGATCCTTGCATAATAAGCATCCCTTATCCGTTCTGCATTACAGTTATCCACACTGTTGCATTTGACAGAAACAGACATAATCCCTTATACTGAAGTTCGTTACAGGCTGCCGTCTGAAAGGATGGCAGCCAAGGAAAACGGCCTGGTATGAGGGATTTTTTTATGATGGCAAATCTGGAATATTATAAAGTATTTTATCATGTGGTCAAATGCGGCTCGGTCACCCAGGCCGCCGGAGCGCTGTCGCTCTCCCAGCCTGCGGTGAGCCAGAGCCTGAAGCAGCTGGAGACTGCGCTGGGCGTGGTACTCGTTAAACGCACCTCCCACGGCATCACCCCCACAGCGGAAGGGCGGGAGCTTTTTTCCTATGTGGAAAAAGGCTATGAACAGTTCGAGGCGGGGGAAAAACGGATTCTGCAGATGTGCAACCTGGAACGTGGGGAAATCACCATCGGCGCTTCCGATATGACGCTGCGTTTTTTCCTGCTCCCCTATCTGGAACGCTTCCATGAAAAAAATCCGGGAATCAAGGTTTCTGTGACAAATGGGCCGACGCCCGCCACCATGGATCTTCTGCGGGAAGGGAAAATTGACTTTGGCGTAGTGTCCGGGCCGATTCTTCCGGAAGACGGCATCGGCATGCTTCCTGTGAAGGAAATAGAAGATATTTTCGTAATAGGGAAAAATTTTTCCCAGTATGCAGGAAAGACGCATCCCTTAAAGCTTCTGGAGCAGCTCCCGTTAATCACCATGGAGAAGCCCACCAGCACAAGGAAATATGTGCAGAGCTTCCTGGAAGAAAGAGGCGTCCGCATCAATCCGGAATTTGAACTGGCAACCAGCGATATGATCGTTCAGTTTGCGCTGCGCAATCTGGGTGTGGGAAGCGTTGTGCGGGACTTTGCGGCGCAGGAGCTTGCCAGCGGGGAGCTGATGGAACTGAAATTCGAAGAGCCGGTGCCGGTGCGGGATTTTCTTGTAGTGACGGATGAAAGAAGCCGGAAAAGCCTGGCCGCGGCAGCGCTTCTGGAAATGATGAAGGATACATTGAAACGAGGAGAAATAAAATGATCAAGACAATTATATTTGATATCGGAGGCGTGCTGGCCGGCTTTGACTGGCGCACTTTTTATGAGGGGCAGGGCTTCGGCGGGGAAATGATTGAGCGTCTCGCCGATGCCACGGTCAGAAGCGAGGTCTGGAAGGAATATGACAGGGGCTGCCTGACCGATGAGGAAATCCTGCGGCGTTTCGTTGCAAACGACCCTGAAATTGAAACGGAAATCCGAAAGGCACTGGATGATTTCCATGGCCTGGTGACAAAATATGACTATGCGATCCCATGGGTGAAAGAGCTGAAGGCAGAGGGCTTCCAGATTCTGGTCCTCTCCAATTTCTCACAGAAAGCCTTGCGGGAATGCTGGCATGGGCTGGATTTTCTGCCCTATGTGGACGGCGGCATCCTTTCCTTTCAGGATAAGCTCATCAAGCCCATGCCGGAAATCTATCATCTGATTCTGGACCGGTATCACTTAACCCCCGGGGAATGCGTTTTCATGGATGATACACAGCCTAACGTTGATGCGGCAAGGGCCATCGGGATCCATGCCTTCCGGTTCGAAAACCAGGCGCAGGCTCGGGAGGAACTTAAGAAACTGGGCGTGGGGGCCGGCTGAAGCACTTATCTTTTTAACCCTAAATACCCTTCTGTCTGTCAAAAACACAAAGGAGATTTTCCTATATGATAAATCCGGTAAAAGTGATCGTCGTCGGCATGGGCGCACGGGCAATGATTTATGCAGGGGAGGCCTTATCGCATCCTGAGCTTTTTACCATCGCCGGCATTGTTGACATCAATCAGGAAAGGGTACATGCGGCGCAGCAGCTTTTTCATGTTCCCGACAGCCATTGCTTCAGGACGGTGGAAGAGCTTACCGCTGTCCCCAAATTTGCGGATGCCGTGATTAACTGTACCATGGACCGTCTGCATGTGGCAACAACGATCCCACTGCTCAAAAAAGGCTACGATGTGCTTCTGGAAAAGCCCTTTGCTGTAAATCAGCAGGAAGCCGATGCCCTTTTGCGGTGCGCCGATGAGACCAAACGGACCGTCATGATCTGCCATGTGCTCCGCTATGCGCCTTTTTACAGGGAAATCAGGAAGATATTGGGAAGCGGTGAAATTGGGCGGATCATTAATATCCAGATGAATGAACAGGTCAGCTATTTCCATGAGTCCGTTTCCTACGTGCGGGGAAAATATGCCTCGCCGGAATTGTGCGGCTCAGGAATGCTTTTATCTAAATGCAGCCACGATCTGGATATCATGGCCTGGCTGATGAAGGGAAATCTCCCGAAGACCGTGGCCAGCGTCGGTTCCGTCTTTCAGTTTATCCCGGAAATGGCCCCTGAAAATGCCGGTACCCATTGTCTAAACAACTGTCCTGCCGAACGAAGCTGTGCATATTCCGCCAAAAGGCTTTATATCGAAAATCCCCAGCGGTGGGCAAATAACATCTGGCATGACAGCGGGGTTTCTCAGCCCACGGCGGAGGAAAAAATAAGGCTGCTGTCCGAAGCCGATAACCCCTACAGCCGCTGTGTCTACCGCTGCGGGCTGAAAATCGTTGATCATCAGTCCATCCTGATCGCATTTTCCGACGGGGCAACCGGCACCTTCTCCATGAACGGCGGGGCGGCGGCTTCCGGCAGGAATATCCATATTACCGGCACAAAGGGCGAGATTATCGGCAATTTTGAAAGCCAGCAGTTTTCGGTGCGCCTCATAAAGCCGGAGCATCCGGGAGGGCAGATCAGCCGCATCGTCGATGTCTCCGCCGACCAGCTCGGCAATCCTCACGGGAATGGGGATCAGGCCGTCGTACAGGACTTTTTCTCTTTGCTGCGCGGCGAGGCCGCCTCTTTCTGCTGCACCACCCTGGCAGACTCCATGGTGGGACACAGGCTGGTCTTTCTTGCGGAAGAATCACGGGAAAAAGGAGGGGAATCAGTGAGGTACTGACTGCGTTCCTCCTGATTCCCCATTTAATTTTTGCTTCTTTACCAATTCCCTGATGTACTTTCTGCTGCCCTGCCAATTCCACGATGGATTGTCCTCCGCCCCATCAATTCCACGATGAATCCTTAGCCGCCCTACCACTCGGCAATGGAACCGTCCGCATGTCTCCATACAGGATTTTTCCAGTTATGGGGCGTGCGGTTTTCTTCCTCCACCAGCTCCTTATTTACCTCCACACCAAGGCCCGGCTTCCGGGGCAGGCTGACAAAGCCGTCCGTAAATGCAAAATCCTCCCGGTTATTCACGTAATCCAGGACACTTTTCCCCACATTGTAATGAATGCCGATGCTCTGCTCCTGAATCACCGCATTATAGCAGGTGGCATCCACATTCAGGCAGGCGGCCAGGGCTATCGGCCCCAGAGGGCAATGGGGCGCGAGGGCCACATCGTACGCCTCTGCCATAGACGCGATTTTCTTCACCTCCGTAATGCCGCCGGCATGGGACAGGTCAGGCTGGATAATATCCACGCCGCCCGCATGCAGAAGGCGTTTGAAATCCCACCGGGAATACAGGCGTTCCCCTGTGGCAATGGGGATGTTGCACGCTGCCGCTATCTCTGAAAAGGCTTCCATATTTTCACACAAAACCGGCTCCTCCAGAAACATCGGGTCAAATTCCTCCAGCTTTTTCGCCAGAACCTTAGCCATTGGCTTATGCACGCGTCCGTGGAAATCAATAGCAATCCCGAACGCCCTTCCGCAGGACTCCCTGATCGCCGCCACCCGCTCCAATACGACGTCAATTTTGTCATACGAATCAATCATCTGCAGCTCTTCCGTTGCATTCATCTTAACCACGGTAAAGCCTTCCTCCAGCTTTTTCCTGGCCGCTTTGCCCACATCCGAAGGACGATCCCCGCCAACCCAGGAATACACCCGCATTTTATCCCTGCAGGCGCCACCCATCAGCTCATATACCGGCGCCTGAAACAGCTTTCCCTTGATATCCCACAGCGCCTGGTCAATTCCGGAAATGGCGCTCATCATAATGCCGCCGCCCCGGTAAAAGCCCGCCCTGTACAGCGTTGTCCAGATATCTTCAATTCGCGAAGGGTCTGCCTGCAGGAGATAATCCTCCATTTCCTCCACACAGCGCAGCACTGTCCCCGCATGTCCCTCCAGGACAGCTTCTCCCCATCCGGTGATTCCCTCATCCGTTTCGATCTCCACAAAGCCCCATCTGGGCCGTACCAAATAGGTATTCACCTTTGTTATTTTCATGTTATCCGCGTCCCCTTACCTTCTCTATTTTATCAACCATAGCTCTGACGTACGCCGCACAGGCTTCCCAATCCCCTTTTACCGCCGCTTCCTTTGGCACCAGGCTGCTGCCCAGCCCCGCCCCAATACAGCCCTGCCTGAAAAAATCCGTCAGGTTTTCAGGCGTCACACCGCCGATTGCCACATACTCCGTATTGTCAAAAGGCCCTTTCAGAAGCTTCACATAGCCGGCAGACATCCCCCCTGCCGGAAACAGCTTGAGCGTGGAAAAACCATACCGCAGGCACAGCGCCACATCAGAAGGCGTGAGGACTCCTGGCATCATCATAATATCATTCTCCTGACAGTAAGCCAGCACCTGTTCATCTGACGACGGCGACAGAAGGAACTGCGCCCCGCTTTCCACCGCCTTTTCCGCGGCTTCCGCCGTCAGCACGGTTCCCGCCCCTACCAGGATTTCCTTTCCAAAACTGTTTCTGATCAGGCGGATTTGCTCCAGCGCGTGCGGCGTATTCATCGCCACTTCAAAAAAATGGACGCCTCCCCTTATAACCGCCCCCACATAATCCTCCGTCTGCTCCAGCGACACATTGCGCATAATAGCCAGCAATGGGTTTTCCTGTACGGTTTCCCGCATATCCATAGCTTATTGTTCCCCCTTTCCCAATGACGGTGGATGCCGTTATGCCCTCCGGGACAGGCACTTGCTGTCCTCCCGGCAACCGATATGGCATCCGCATAAAACCAACATTATATTATCATATTACTACTTTTATGCCCGGCATAGAAGGTATTATATTGTTGGATTTTCCCGGGCAAATTTTTGTGCAGGGAAACTTTTGTGTGGGGAAACGGAAAACAGTATGGTACAGCTCCATCAGGGCCTTATTCACATTTCAAACAACCAAAAGAAAGCATTCTGGGAACATAACGAAGGCTTTTACTTATCATCCACATAAAGAAATACACCTACCGAAAAAGCCTGATCCGTCGTGGTGATTTTCATGTATCCATTATATTTTTCTATATATTTCCTAATATTTTTCAAACTTTTAAGGGGCTGCCGCATTAGCGAACAGCCCCTCCTCATCCTTTATATTCCCCATCAATAAGCATGCCCCAAAGGCTCCGGTCCAAGCGGCGCCTTTCCGGGATTAATTATCTGAAAACCATTTGCCTTATATTCTTCATAATCGAAATTCTCCAGCTCATCATATCCAAGCTTATGATATTCGTAGAAGCCTTCCCAGTCCTCATAGCCGTCGCCCAGCTTATGCTCCAGGAATGCATCCGCCATGGCCATTCCCGTACGCGGGGCCACATAATAACCGCCCATGGCCATCACATTGCAGTTATTGGCCGTCACGCACCGCAGGGCGGCAGGGACGGTTTCAACGACCGCGCTGTGCACATGAGGACATTTGCTGGCCGCGATATGGATCCCCATCCCGGTTCCACAGAACAGCAGGGCACGTTCAAATTCCCCCTCCGCAACCATGGCCCCGGCTCTGAGGCCGATGCGCTGGTACATCTCCGGCTCTCCCGTATCCCCGGCCTTCATGCCCACATCCGTAACCGTCCAGCCGCGTTCCTTTAAATGCTTTACCACTGCTTCCTTTAATTCAAAGCCGCCGAAATCAGCCGCCACCAGAATCTGCTTATCCTTTACCATTTTCATTCCCTGTTTCCTCCGTTTCCCAATAATCTCCCCTACCCTTTGACACCGCCGCCCGTAATGCCGGATACGATTTTATCCGACAGCAGCAGGTATAAAATAAAGGTGGGAAGGAACACCATCATAACAGCCGCAAAAAGCCCGGCCCAGTTTCCCGTATAGGTCATTGCCGTAATTATATTTTGAAGGCCCATTGACAGGGTGCGGATTTCATCGTTCCCGTTGGCAAAAATCAGGGCCATAAAATACTCATTCCAGGTATTCATAAAATTAAAAATCGTTACGGTAATAATTCCAGGCGAAGCCATGGGAACCATGATCCGCCAAAGCGCGCCCGTCTGGGAACAGCCGTCTATCCTGGCAGCCTCCGCCAGCGCGGAAGGGACGCTTGAAAAGAAGGCGGTCAGGAAGTATACCGTATACGGCACATTCAGGGTGGTGTATAAAATAATCAATGTAATCAGATGCCCCACAAGCCCCGCGCGCACAAACCAGCAGTAGAGCGGAATGATGAGCATAACCTGCGGAATGCTCATGCCTACCACAAAAATATTGAAGGTCAGCTTCTTGCCGATAAACGTTTTCTTCGAAAGGACATAAGCCGCCGGGGCAGAAATAAGGATAATAAATGCGCAGGACAGCGCGCTGCAGAGGATACTGTTGATAAAGTAACGCCCCACGTTATTGTCCTTCCACACATTCGTATAGTTTTCAAGATGGACACCGCTGTCCAGAAGCGTCCCTGAAAAGATTTCCCGGGTCGTGCTGAAGGAAGCCAGAAGTATCCAGCCGAAGGCAAAGACAAAAAATACCACCCAGATGACAAGAGGGATATATTTTAACACCTCCAGGGCACGGTGCACGGTAAAGGTACGTTTTTTCTTCAATACTCCAGCTCCTCCTCTCTCAGTACTTTGTTCATGATAATATAGATTATCAAAACCAGAACCGCAACCAGCACGCCTACCGCCGCACCGGCTCCCACATCCAGGACTGTGCCTGCATTGGCTGAACCGAATACCTTGTTATAGAGGAAATAAACAGGGGTTATCGTCTCCACATTCGCCCTGGAGGAGAACATTTTCGCCCAAACGAAAAAGTTTACGCTGGTGATTGTCCACAGGGTCACGCAGGTACGGAATACATTCCGGATCAGGGGAAATGTGATCCGCCAGAACTGCGTCCAGCTGTCCGCTCCGTCCAGACGCGCGCTTTCATATAAATCTCTGGGAATCCGCTCAATCCCGGAAAGAAAAATCAGCATAAAATAGCCCACGCTTCCATAAACGAAGGAAAGCAGCATGGCCCAGAACAAATACTGCGGCGAGGTCCAGTTTATTTCCTCCAGTTTTTCCATTCCCAGAGTGCCGAACAGCTGCTTGAGCATGCCGAACTTATTCTGGAACACATACTGCAGCCACATGGTGGATAATGCTACGGCAGATATGCTGTTAGGCAGATATATCGCAGACCGCCAGAAGCGTTTTCCCTTTACGCCTGACGCCAGGATGACCGCAAAAAACAGCGCAACGGATAAGGTTAGGATACCGCCGATTAACCATATTTTACCGATATTCCTGAGAGATGCCAGAAAAACGCTGTTTCTGAACAGCTCCGTATAATTCCGGAGCCTGACAAATTTCCAGTCCGCCATATCACTGCTGATGCTGGGCAGTTGATTCAGGCTCATCATAACCGTACGGATTATGGGGTACGCAAACATCACAAGAAAACACAGCACCGCCGGTCCCAGCGATATCAGCATAAAAAGCTTTTCTCTTTTTTTCAACCTTCCGTCTCCTTTCAGCAGGGAAAGACCGCCGCATTCGGACCGGTACCCTTCATGCGGCAGCCCCTGATATCATTACTGCATTGTAACTGTATTACTTCAGCTGGGATTTGATTTCCTCTACAAACTTCGGCGCATCAATATCACCTGCAAGCAGCTTTGTGAACGATGCATTGATAATAGCGCGGACATCCGCATCCTCCAGGTTGCTTCCGCCCCATACGAAGGCATCCGTACTTTCTTCCATAAGCTCTCCCACACAAACCAGGTTGTCGGGAAGAGTAATTCCGTTAATGACCGGAATACACTGTGCTTCATCCGCAAGCGCCTGCTGGGTCTTAACTGATGTAAATTCCGCAAGCAGAGCCACTGCTTCCTCCGGATGTTCACAATCCTTGTTTACACCGTAGAACTGGCAGCCGGTGGTATAAGTGGTGTATGGATACTTTGAGCCTTCCGGCGCGGGGAAGAACATGGCGCCCCACTGGAAATCATCACCTGTAATCTCCGCCACTTCATTGGGAAGCCAGGAACCATTATAGTACATGGCAGCGGTGCCCATGGCAAATTCACCGTTCTGGGCCGCCGGGAAAACGTTGGAGCCTACGGACTTTGCAAAATATCCTTTTTCACGCAGCTCCTGGAAATCCTCCGCCATCTGCAGTATGGCCGGGTCATCCCACAGCTTGCCGGTTTTATCCGTCAGAAGCTCTCCCACCCAGTCAACATCCTTGATCATGGCAAGATAATGGCCGTACATGCTCTGCTGATATGCATCATCCACCGTAATCGGATCATAACCTGCATCCTTAATCTTTTGGCAACAGTCAAGGAACTCATCCCATGTGGCAGGCATTTTGTCAATCCCGGCTTCGGCAAAAATTGCCTTATTGTAGAACAGGGTCCCCACGAACGGCTGGGAAGGGATATAATACCAGGATTTTCCGTCAGAGGTATAGCTCTTCGCAAAGGAAGCCATTCCTTCGGTGATGGAGCTTTCAAACTCCGTCCCTTCCATATACGGCGTCAGATCCATAAGATAATCCTCGCCGAGGTTTCCTGTGATTTTGCTGAAATCACCTTCCACAATATCAATCTTGTTGCCGGAATCAATACTGGATCTCAAAATATCACGGACATCGCGTCCCGCCCAGTTCACTTCCACCTTACAGCCCGGGTTATTTTCCTCAAAGCGGGCAATCGCGGCCTTCAGGACCTGTGCCTGTGTCTCATTTTCGCTCCACTGCGCCCAATAGCTGAGAACGATATCTTCCTTCTGTCCGCTTTCGCCCTGCGCTTCCTGCGCAGGCTCCGTTTCCTGTCCGGTGCTGCTTCCTTCGGTCTGTACCGCTTCCGCCTGCCCCTGATCCTTTTGATTCTGGCTGCTTTCCTGAGGCTTGCCGCCGCAGGCCGTCATTGACAGTACCATTGCTGCCGTCAGCAGCAGTGCACATAATTTTTTCATCACTCTTCCTCCTTTATTGATGAAATAAAATATATTTTTTCTCCAGCTGTCTGGAGGTAAAACCTTTTTTATTTCCGTTATTTCCGTTTTGTTCCGAATTCCATATACCCTTGCGGGGATTTCAGTATGCCGCTCACCCTGCGGACTCCGCAGTCCACCCGCTTCTCCTGCCGCCAGCGCCCCGGTTTTTCCGGCTTCACTCCCAAAAGGTACGCGTCGTACAGGTATACAGGGATGCCGCTCCAGCCATGGCACAGGCTGCCGGCCCCGTCAAAGGCTTCCGGCCCCTGATCCGTTTCCCAGAAGGCTGTCGCTCCTGAAAACAGCATGCTTCCCCACCTTTCCGTAATCTGGCCAAATACCGCCTCTCCATAAATATCAGGTTCCTCCAGCAGCGCCTCGTATTTGAAAATACTGTGGCTCAATGTTGCAGCCAGCCAGCGGCCTTCGCAAAGCCCCTGCCGCAGCTCGGCCCTTCTCTGCGCCGGACAAGCCTTGGTGTACAGCGCCAGCGCCTGAATCAGCTCCGCATACTGAAGCCTTTGATTGTCACGCAGGAAGGAGGCGTACGCTCCGTTTTCCTCATCCCAGAAGGCCTCCAGGCCTTCCGCAAGCGCCCGGCATTCCTGAATAAGCGCCCCGGCGTTCCGGCCCAGATATCCATACAGGGCTGCCATCCGCTGCAGTGCAAGAAGGCCAAACAGCTGCAGCCCCGCATCTGCGGATGGCAACAGCAGCGATTCATGCTCCATGGGCTGCCCGTCCAGCAGTTCATTCCATTCGTAAAAATTCCAATAGCCCGGCTCCTGATAGCAAAAGGCCGTCCCGTTATGTATATGGCCGCGCAGGCTGTCCAGGATTTTATCCGCGGTTTCAAGCATCTCTTCACCGAAGGCAAGGTCACCACTGTATCTGCAATATTCCTCCAACGCAACGATAAAAGCCAGGCTGAAGCTCGGGATGTTGACCGGCACCCTCGCTGGGGCGCACAGCTCTAAAAGTCCGTCTTCCCGCTGGGAAAGAGCAAGCAGCCGCAGATTTTCCCGCGCGTAGTCAAATTCCCCGAAAGCATAATAGCCGCAAAGCATCTGATTTCGGCTGTCAAAGCCGTAAAGCGCCTGCTCCCGCCAGGGACAGTCCTCATAATGCTCATGCATGCACAGGTGGAGCGTCCGCTTTGCCGTCTCATAAATTTTAGTGTGCAGCAGGCTGCCGCACGCAAAAACCGGAGCTTCATCCACCGGATATTGTACCTCAAGCAGTCCGGCTTCATAGATGACTGCCTCCCTGCAATGGATAAACAGCTGCAGATACCGGCAGCCCAGGCGGCGGAAATAGTGCACGAAACGGCTGCGTTCCGGCCCGGAAGCATATGCCGCGGCAAAGGATCTTGCGCCCACGCTTGTTCTTACCCGCAAATCCTGAAGATGCTCCCCGAAGCCAATCTCTATTTCGGCAGGGACCGGGGTTGTAATATCCAATGCCAGGTAACCGCTTGTCATTCTTTCCAAATCAAGGGCGAGAAACAATCCGTCCTTCTCCTCTGTCTTCAGATGCAGCCCGGAAGGCCTGGGCAGCTCCCTTCCATATTCACCAGGATTATAAGCAAGACCCGATAATTCCCTGTAATAAAGCCCTGCTCTCTGAAGCCGTTCTCCGATGCTGCCCTCCGCTTCCATACGGAAGACCCCCTGCGTCATGATCCGGGCCTTCCGGCAATCCTTTACAAGCAATTCCTTTACGGGCCGCTTAACCAATCGGGCCTCCTTCTGGACAACAGCCGCCTTTTCCCACAGCACAGGCTCCGGCGTGTGGCAGCGGAAGGTCATTCCCAGCTGCGGAGTGATGTTTTCCACCTCTCCCTGTATATAGCCCGGAAGGAGCCTTGCCCGGCAGCTTCCGCCGCTGCCGCATAAAAGCACATTCCCCTGCCGGATTTCAAACCGAAGCCCCGGGGGCTCACGGCGGCAGACCGAGCTGTCCCTGCCGGGATACCAGACCCTGATTTCCAGCAGATTCTCACCTCTGTGGAGAAACGGTGTGATATCCGGTGTCTGCACAGCCTTGTAATCCGGGAAATCAGCATATTGGGCCGACGGAATATACTGCCCGTTCACAAAAGCCGCATACTGGCCTTCCACGCTGATATGGAGCTTAACCCGCTCCTGCGCCTGCGCCGGCCGGAAGCTTCTCTGAAACTGCCCGTAGCAATTGCACTCCGGGGCCCCACACAGCCAAATCCATTCGGAGCAGGGAGAAAATAAGCCTTCCCTCTCATTTATTGCCATCGCAAGCCCCCCTGTCCTTTCCTTTTGTATCACAGGCCGACATCAGCCTTTGTTCCTCCTCTGGCAGATACAACCTGAGGAAATCCCCCATTTTCAATACCGCCGCCTCCGCTTCCGGAAAATCCCCAATAAAAATCGGCCAGGAATGCGGCATATGGTCCCCCACTATCAGTTCCACCTGGTTTCCCGCCCTGCGGCTCTTCCTGTAAAAACGTATGGCATCGTCAAAAAGGAGTTCATCCGTTCCCACATATAGCTGCATAGGCGGCAGCCCCAACAGATCCCCGTAAAGAGGCGACAGCCATGGGTGCGTTTTATCCCGGCCCGGTGCATACAGCTCCGCCACATCGCTTATAATAAAGCTGTCCTCCGCAAGGATATAATCAAAATCCGCCATCTCCGTATGGCTTCCCTCCATGGTATCCATGAAGGTAATCGGACTCATCAGAACCGCTGCCGCCGGCATGGGAAGCCCTTCCTCCTTCAGCCTCAGAAGCAGCGCCAATGCCAGATTTGCACCCGCCGACTCTCCCGCCAGCGCGAGATTCTGCGCCCTCCAGCCCTTCTCAAGCAGCCCTAAATAGAATGAATAACAGTCATCCATACCTGCCGGGAAGGGATCCTCCGGCATCAGCCTGTAATTGAAATGTACCGCGGCAAAACCGATTTTTTTTGCCATAGGCGCCAGAAAAATACGGGTCTGACGGATACTTCCCAACGACCATCCGCCTCCATGGATATACACCATCGCTTTATTCCCCGGACACCCTTCCGGAACCAGCCACTCCGCCTGTAGATTTCCAATGCGGGTTTTGTGCTGTAAAACCCCGGGACAGCCGGCATCCTCCGAAGTAATGCGCTCTTCCTGAAGCTGCCGCAGCCTGGCATACCCTATCCTGCGGGGATTGTCAAAGGGGGAGGTACGAAATTTTTCTGCAAAATATAAATACTCTGAACTTGGCATAATAGCAGCTCCAATTACAGTGACCTGTTTGAAATCACGGCTCTGATTTCTATGTGATTATGATAACATCCTGTTGATACGGAGTCCATGCATTTGGGGGCTAAAAACATACACTTTTTTACAAAATCACTTTTTTTGTCTCCCGTCCGGGCAACATAAATACAGGGAAGGATTCCTCCTTCCCTGCATGAATTGCCATTTCATTATTCATATTGCCGTTTTCCTGAATTCCCGGGGGGAAATGCCGACCTGGTTCTTAAAAAAGCGGGAGCAGTAAAACTCATTATTAAAATGCAGTTCGGCGGAAATGTCCCTGACAGACATATCGGTCGTCTGAAGAAGGAACTTAATCCGGTTTAACAATATGGTATTCAGATATGATTTTACACTCTGCCCGGTGGCCTTTTTGTAGTGATACGCCAGCTTGCGGGGCGTGGTACCGATATTCTGGCACACATCGCCTATCGACAGATCCGCATAAATATGAGTGGTCGTATAAGTGAAAAATTTTTCGAATTTAAGATAGATTGACAGATCGTCCGAGTACTTTTCCACAAACGGCTGAACCGCGCCCAGGATAATCTGATCCAGCTTCAGCCGGAAGGGCAGAACCGCTGAAATATCGCCGCTGTGGAGCACCTCCTTAAGCCTTTCAATTTCCTCCCTGGAGCTGTCAATCTCCAGAATGTGATCCAGCTCCGACAGCAGATCCTGGTTCGGGAGGATGAAAACCCTGAAATGAACATACAGTTTTTCCAGATAGGTATCACATTGGCTGGAAAAGGGAAGCTTCGCCGGTATCAGGTAAATATGGTAGGGCTGCAGCGTAAGGGTTCCCGATTCCGTAATAAGCGCGCCCTCGCCGTCCAGGGTGATATAAAGCCGGTTCACATTGTCATGGGGCGTGCAGCACCATTCCTTTCCCACTATGACATGCCTTAACTGCGTCAGTTCAATATTCAGATACTTGTATATATTCATCGCCGAGGAAAACAGGTAATCATATCTGTGCTGCATAAGCCGCTCCTTTTATCACTGTGGTTTTAACCTGCACGGATTGCCGCAGGGTATATGCTGTTTTTATTAAAGTATAACACAGCGGAAACCATTTCACATCTATTTAAAAGATTATAGAAAACAGACTTTTGCTGCCATTAGGACGGCTCTTATACGCTCATTGAGGAGAAGCTTATTCAAAGTTACCGCTGTGCACCGATCCCTCTACAACTCTTTTTTTAAATAAACCATATCCACAAGCTGTACCCCTTCCTCAAAAATGAGGTGATCGTAATTGTCCGTGAAGAAATCAGGAATCCTGTGGGAAAGTGTAAATCCATTATTTTCATAAAACCGCAGGGTGGAAGGGACATCACCCGTTCCCACAAGCATGGTTCTATATTTATCTTTGTAATATGAGGAAATATACTGTATAAGCCTTCCGGCATAGCCCATATTCTGCCACTTTTCATAGGTTGCGATACTTTTAAGCTCGCAGGTATCGGGGCTTTCCTCTGTAACTACGCATATGCTTTTTAAATCATTATCATATAAAGCAAACAAATCTCCGCGTTCAAGATACCTGTCTATCATAGACTCCTGTTCATCAGCAAGCAGCAGTAAATCGATGAATTGTTTCTTATCTTTATTTATAATTTTAATTTCCATGGCATCCTCCCTGACTGCGCCGTATTATTGAAAAATAGTGTCTGTTCAGTTACTTTACAGCTTCTGTAAAAATCCATCCTGAATCATTTTCTTATTCTTTGATCTGACAGCAGTTACAAAGGATCATTTTGTACTGTCATCTACATCCAATCCTGTCAGATTTCCCTGCTTATCCCGCACGGCATAAATTTTAACCATACTGTCCTCAAACGGTCCGAAATAATGCTTCAGCGATGTATCCTCAAAATATCCCACCAGTTCGCCATGATAATACAGCCGATCCGAATCTGCATCATATGTTAAACCATACTGACCGTAAACCTCATAGGCATCCTCAATCCGTTCTTTTACCATCTCTTCCACATCGTCTGTATAGCCATCGATGCTGATGCTGATTTCTAACTCACCTGCCGCGTCTTTCAAAGACGGCGTTCTGTCTGCATATTCCTGTTGGCTGAAGGAACTTACCCCGATAAGCGCCCCTATTGTATCCCGTTCTGCATAAACATCCACAGCACCGGCTTTATTAGGCCATTTTATATAACGGTCCGTATCGGTAATATCTTCAAAATATCGAACCTGTTCTCCGTTAAAATACAGTCTGTCTTCTTTTTTGTCGTATACCAGCCCATAAGGCTGATAAGGTTCAAAGACCCCCGCTTTTTCTTCCCTCTTTCTCTGCTCTTTCTGCGCTGACCTCAGAAGTCCTGTGCCGATGATTGCTGCCAAAATCAATAGGACTGCACAGATAACTGCTGCCGTCAGTACTTTTTTTCTTACCGCTTCCGAATGCTTCCTTGTGTTTTTAGCCATAATCCCTCCGTTTGGGGCCGGTGTGTTTATTATACGCTTGATTTATCAGACACTTGCTTTTTATAACTCTGCGTATTCCCTTCCGCAGCAGCGACCGGATCAGTCGTTCCAGCTGGTGGCATCCTGGGGCATTTCTGCATTATAACAGCCCAGCTTATGGAAATCATACCATTCTGTGATTATTTTTTCCGGAGCCGCCTCCAGGGCGAACAGCACTTCCTTCGCAAATTCCAATGGAGCCGTGCCGTTTGCCGTGATTATTTTTCCATCCCTGACGGCTTGCTTCATAACATACCTTTGTTCTCCTGTATATGCCTCTCCCGCCCATTGTTTTAAATCGTTCAGGTCATTGCCTGTATGATACGCATCATTCAGGGCGCCCACGGCTCCCAAAAACGCGGCGGCATCGCAGATTCCGCCCAAAACCTTTCCGTTTTCCCTGCATTGATCAACGAGGGGCCTGATCCTGCGGGCCTCCTCATTTCTCCACGCCAGTCCCCCAATTAAAACAAGCGCTTCATATGTGGAAGGGACCGAATTAATATCATAATCAGGCAGTACACGGAAACCGCCGATGGAGGCCACAGGTTCCCTGGTCAGGGATACCGTCTTAACTTCAAACCTTCCACGTCCCAGCATATAGAGGGCCGAGGACAGATACGCAGCCTCCCAGTCGGCATATGGCTCCAATATTACGAATAAAACATATTTCTTCATATATTTTCTCCTTTTCTTTTAATGAAATATCATAAACAAGTTATTTAATTATACACTATATTCTATAATTTGTATTGTAAAATATAGTACTATTGTTCATTTTCGTAACAGCTCAGCATTCGGCCTGGCTGTTACTACATCCGCCCATCAAAACTTGCCTTCGGTGAGGAGCGAAAGCCTGCTGCCATCACGTTTTCCCACAGTTTGCGCAGTAAATGCACGGACCTGCCTGAACTGTTACTCCGTTTCTTCCCCCCTTACAAAACAGCGTCCTATTTCCCGCAATATTTTAAGAGCTGCTCGCGCAGCTCTTATTCATGTATCTTATAATGCCCTCCGTCAGGCTATACACCACACGCTGCCCGCAGGCTGTCCGCCGTCAGTGTTTTAGCATTGCGGATCATCTCCTCAGGCGTTCCTGTAAATACCACCTCTCCTCCGTTTTTCCCTCCATCGGGGCCGATGTCGATGATCCAGTCAGCCTGCTTTATCACATCAAGATTGTGTTCAATTACCACCAGGGTATTTCCGCGGGATACGATCATATCAAACAGCTTCAGCAGGTTTTCGATATCAGACATATGCAGGCCTGTGGTCGGCTCGTCCATCACAATAATGCGTCCTTTTTTCCCCAGGTTCTTTGCCAGCTTGATTCTCTGGCGCTCTCCGCCGGACAGCGTACTGAGCGGCTGGCCTAACGTCAGGTAGGATAATCCCACCTGCTGCATCACCTTCAGGTGTTTCCTGATTTTGGCATCCTCAAATATCTCCATTGCCTGGGAAGCGGTCAGCCCCAGCAGTTCCACGATATTTTTTCCCTGATACCTGCAGGTAAGCGCTTCCTCATTATACCGCACGCCGCCGCAGGCCTCGCACTCCGTTACCACCGGATCCATGAACGCAAGCTCGGTCACAATGACGCCTTTTCCGCCGCACACCGGGCAGGCCCCGGTGGAATTGAAGCTGAACAGGCTCTCCGGCCAGCCGTTTTCCCGGGCCAGCAGCTTCCGTATTTCATCAAAGAAACCGAGAAAAGAGGCTGGCGTAGAACGGTTGGTGGCCGTGATGGGCCCTTGGTCTATCATCACGATATCATCTTCATATTGTTTTGCAAAAACCTGGGAAATCAGGGTACTCTTACCCGAACCGGCCACGCCTGTTACAACGGTCATGATTCCCAGCGGAATGTCTGCATCCACATGCTTCAGATTGTGAAGGCAGGCATCACGTACAGGCAGGCTGCCCGCAGGACGCCGGGGCGCAAGCTTCAACGGCAGGGACTGGCGCATGGCCTTTCCCGTTAAGGTATCGGCGCAAAGCAGCTCCCGGAAGCTTCCTTCAAAGACGATCTCGCCGCCGTTTTGTCCTGCCAGCGGCCCCACGTCTATCACATGATCCGCAATGGAAATCACATCCTTATCATGCTCAACCACCAGGACCGTATTGCCCTTGTCCCGCAGCTGCATCAGAAGGCGGTTCATACGGCCCACATCGCGGGGATGCATCCCGGCGCTTGGCTCGTCAAATATATAGGTCATGCCGGTAAGGCTGCTGCCCATATACCGCACCAGCTTCAGCCGCTGCGCTTCTCCGCCGGAAAGGGAGGGCGTCTCCCGGTTCAGATGCAGGTAGGGCAGGCCGATTTCGATCATCCTGTCCAGTCCCTCGATCAGGGTAGTCACCAGCACCGATACCGTTTGATCCGATATTTGTGACAGAACCTCCCTCAGCTGCGTCAGCTCCATCCCGCACATATCCGCAATGGAATAACCGTTGATTCTGCAGCGCAGGGCGGCCTCATTCAGCCGTTTTCCATGGCAGGCGGTACACTCTGTTTCCGTCACCAGGCTCTGCGACTTTTCCCGGGTATGTCTGCTTTTATTGCTGATATCCCGGTTCAGGAGCTTTTTTGTAAAAAAATTGTACAGCCCGGGTACCTTCGGATCCTCCGGCTCTCCGCCGCCGTCGCGGGAGCCGTAAAGAAGCAGGTTATATTCCTCTTTTGTATATTCCCGGACAGGCTTGTCCAGGTCGAACAGGCCGGACTGTGCATACTGTTTCCAATACCAGGTACCGGGACGGTACAGGGAATCCTTTACACAGCCTTCGTTCCAGGATTTATCCGGATCAAGGATAACCCATATATCCACTTTTGTGACCTTCCCAAGACCGGAGCAGGTCTTGCACATCCCGTTGGGATCATTAAAGGAAAAGTAGGACGCCGTTCCCGCAGCGGGCTTCCCTATCCTGGAAAAAAGCAGCCGCAGGCTGGCATATAAGCCGCTGATGGTGCCCACAGTGGAACGGGCATTCCCGCCCAAAGGGGACTGATCCACGATGATGGAGGCCGTCAGATTGTCGATGCGTTCCACCGCCGGTTTCGGGTATTTGGGAAGCCTTGACCTCACAAATGCCGGATAGGCGGCACTCATCTGCCGCTGTGACTCTGCGGCAATGGTATCAAAAACAATACTGGATTTACCGGAGCCGGACACTCCGGTAAACACTGTGATTTTCTCTTTTGGTATTCTGAAGGTTACATGCTTCAGATTATTCTGGGTCAGCCCGTGCACAACAATATCCGCCGTCCGGCCCACGCATTTTTTGTCCATCTCTTCCATTTGTTCTCTCCTTTGGCTTTCAGTCCCTAAAAACATCCGGAGTACAGCATAGCAGAAAACAAAATACCATTCATGACAATTTTTGCTGCGTTTTGTCCCCATGGCCCGGTTACTGTTCAGGCAGGTCTGTACACTTACTGTGACGTCCACACAAATATGCCTTAACAGCAGGCATCTATCCTGCGCGCTCCTTACCTCCAGACAGGGTTATGAAGCGTGATTTTCATCAGACATACATCGTGGCCCATCTTTATGCTTTTCAGCAGCTCCACGTCTGCCCTGCAGGAAAATGCTGTTTCAAAAAGGATCTTGCTGTACCCGGTGGTACACTGGCACCAGGTGTCCGTCTCCAGCCTATCCACCTCGGCAAGCATAGGGCAGGGACAAAAAACAAACTGTAAAAACAACTCGCCATCCTTACAGAAAAGCCCGGCCGTCCTTGCTTTCCTGGAAGCCGCAAATTCTTCTATGTTTGACGCTTCCGCCTTCAGCTCCTTTACAAGCGCAAGCTTTTCCTCCATCCCGTAACCGCACTGGCAGTTCCTCCGTATCTGCTTCACGGTTCCGCTATCGAAGCTGTTCTCCAGGCGGTGCATTGCCGCCTTTACCCATCCTGGATTATTTTCTGCCTTTGTCTGCTGCCCGCCATATACCACTTTTCTTGCGGTTTCCTCATCGCTTTCGGCTTTGACAGCCTTATAGATTACATCTTCCTGTATTTTTCTTATATCGAACATAATTTTCTCCCTTTTATCCTGTGTAACATTCCGGTTATCTGCATTTATTTCCTTTGATACAGCAAATGTATAAAAATTGCGTAAAAAAACCTCCTCTCCGCAATAAAAAAGATTTTTCAAACCTTCTTTATTATAGAGAGGAAGCTGTCCTGCCGACTTCTGAATTCTTGCTTTTTTCAGACCGGAATACATAAATCCATTTTCACCCTGTGGTTTTCCCTGTCGATGCTGTGATAAATATTTAATCCGTACCGCTGCGCCATTTTGCAGCCGCTTTGAGGCAGCCAAACGCTGAAAATCCCCTGCAGTGTTTCAAAAATATCCCTGATTTCACCATCAAAATGATAAACCAGCCACTTTCCCCCTTTGATCCACGTTACATTATCCAGGCCGCAGTCCGGTTCCGCCGACATGCATATATCGCAGATACACTGCGTCGGGTCCGTAATTGCCGGATCATTAAAAAAACGCTCCGCCAGGATAGTGTCCTCCCGTAAAAGTGCCTTGTATTTATCCAAAAACTGATACCAGTTCTTTTCAAGCTCCGCATAATTCCCAATAAACCGCTCATACACCACAAAAAAATCCCCCAGCTCCAAAAGCTCCATCCGGGAGGCATATTCCTCCGCGGTTTGGAAGCGGGCAATCCGATCCGGGGCAAACGGCACGGGCATGCTGCGCGTCGCAAGGGACTGCCGGAACATCGCAGGCGAGGTATTATGACGCTTTCTGAATACAGAACTGTAGTTGGAAGAGCTGTACCCGTAATCCAAACCGATGTCCGTAATCGCTTTTGTTGGATTCAGCTTCATATCCACGGCGCTCTGATCCACCCTGCAGCGTTTAATAAAGGAATAGAGAGTTTCCCCGGTTTCTTCCCTGAAGATCCGGCTGAAATAGAATTTTGATATAAAAAAATGCGCAGCTACGGTATCCAGGGATAATTCTTCCTCCAAATGCTGTATGATATAATCAATGCTTTCGCTGACAAGTTTTTTTCTGTCCATCTATCTGCATATATCTCCGTTTCCGTGCCGAATCGTATTTGAAAATTGCTTTCCCGCCGCCAGGTTTGCCTCGGGGAATGAAATGCTGGGCTTCCTCCCGCTAAAATAACCTTTTCCCGTCTAAAATATCTATATCTAATTCCTTCGCCATACCGGTCTGTTTATACGGGTTTATTTTTTCGGTTACGCCATTGCGCCTGAAAAATGAGCCTGTATTTTTAAACCAGAAGGTAACATCCGCCTTCACGCACTGCTCACGGATATCAAGCACCCAGTCATAGTCACACAGGCGTGCTTCCCGTCCCGTTTCCCCGCCAACGGTAACATGCTCCACGCCATGCAGATAGGGCGTCAAATCTATCGCCTCCAAAAGCGGCGCGCAGGCGATAAACCTCCGTTTTATCGGATAGGATAAAAACAGGGGAAGCCTGGCGTCGGCCAGTTCCTGATTTTCAACAGTACAGCCGATATTTACATTGTCATATCCTTCTCCCCAGTCCGCAGGCAGCGATACCGGAAAACGGTCAATCCGCTTTGTCAGGATTAAAAAATCTATATCTGCTCTTTCCCTGATCATGGACCAGGCTTCTTTGCGCCATTCATCCGCTTCGGGCAGGAAAAAATCAGTGGCAAAGCAGGTCGCAAGAATTTTGTTCCCTTTGATATTGTATTCGCCTTTCGCATTTTTCCGTATGGGCCAGTCGAATTTGTCCGTTTTTTGTATCGTGTTCTGCCCATAGCGTTTCGCATACGGTCCGTAAAAATAGCAGTTCGTACAGCCGTCGCTTGCTTTATAACAGCCGGTCCATGGCTCCCAGTTCATAATTTTCCTCCCTGTCAGATGCTTTTTTACATATTGATGTCTAATCACTTTTTACACATTGATGTCCAATCACTCCGCCATGAAAAGTGTATCATATATCTTCATTCCATCATAGTGACTTTTACGTACTTCTTATTATTTCCAGTGAATATTCAGCCCGCCGTCGATATCAACTGAGCTGCCTGTTATATAGGAGGAAAGCGGCGACAGCAGCAATAAAACCACAGGCGTAACTTCTTCCGCCCGACCAAGCCTGCCGAAGGGAATCCCTCTCCTTTTCGCCTCCTCCTCTTTCCAGGCTTTAAAGCTCAATAATGATTGGGATTTTTTATATCTATCCAGCTGACGCTCCGTATCGATTGCACCTAAATTTATTGTATTTACACATATTTCCGGCGCAAGGGCCTGTGCCAGCATATAAGCGACCTGCTTAACCGCCGCCCGGGAAGCGCTTACCGCCGCCATATGGGAATCCGGGATATTGGCCGTTATTCCGTTGATAATTACAATTCTGGGTGCCTCTGCTTTTAAAAGCTCCTTTACTGCAGGCTTCACCGTATTCAGGACGCCGCCGACCTTAATCTCATACTGGCTGCGCCAATCCTCCGCCGACGTTTCCAGTACTGTTCCCGTAGAGCCTCCGCCTGCGCCTGCAACAACGTTTGCGCCCTCTTTCAGCAATTCCAGTACGACAGCCCTTCCGATTCCTTTGCTTCCTCCGGTCACTAAGAATACCTTATTTTTCAATTGTAAATCCATATTTTTTCATTCTTCCCCAAGCCCGGCCAAACACTTACGCAGGTCACCACCATCAGTTATTATATCCATCATATTCCGGCTATGAGGAAAAAACAATCCGGCAATTATTCCCCATACGGTGATAAACATAATCAGAAACAGAATGAAAAAGAAACCCTGCCTGCCCTGGCCTGCCGCACCACTTAGATATGACTTAGAGAAATCATATCTATAATGGATAATAAATCAGGGCCGGACTGCATGTGGTGCTGTCCTGTAAAAAAACAAAGAGAGGAAATTAAAGATGAACAGAAAGTATATGTTTGCAGCAGCAGTTCTGTCACTCACAATTACCGCAGCAGGATGCGGAAATAAACCGGCGGCTGAAAGCAGCGACACAGCCTCCCCGCAGGCTGTCCCTACCACCGAAGCCACGGCAGAGGATACATCGCAGCAAGTGCACGATGATGGCGGCGGTGAAAAAAATGGAGCAATTAGTGAAGGAGCAGAAAACAATGGGCAGGAAAGCACGGTGCCCGAAAACAGGGAAGCAGGGAATGAAGCAGCGGGAAATAACGAAGTGGAAAACCCGGAATTGATTTTTATCGGCGGGAAAGTAAGAAGTGTTTCCCAGGATTCTTTTGTACTCAGCCGCACGTTATATGAGGACTCCACGGATGGGCAGGGAGCGGTTATTGTAATGCCGGAGGCCGGAAGCCCGGAGGAAGAATTAGTGACCGTCCGGTGCCTGGATTCAACAGTCTTCATGCGATGGACAATTAAGGGCGGCGGTGAGGACATTAAAGAAGAGGAAGCAGCTTTTTCTGAGCTTCAGGACGGGACCGGCCTGGAAGCGCAGGGGTACTTTGACGGAGATGAGTTTATCGCAGAGAAAGTGATCATCGAAGTTTATGAATAAAGCAGGAAAATGCAGTAAAAACCGTTGCGGCATACCTTTTGGTGTATGCCGCAACGGATGATTATCCCTCTATGCTATCGGCAATACTTCAAAATCCAGCGTCCCCACCGCGGTGCCGTTCACAATAAGCGTAACTGAATGAGTGCCGGGGTAATGCTTTCTGGTGCTCACCTCTTCAAAGGAATGTTTTTTCGTATAGAGCCTCATCTCGTTTTCCTGTAAGGTTATCTCGGATATCTGGAATATTTTGCGGCTCCGCGTACCGTTTGCCTTTACATAATCAATCCCGTATTCCAGACGTATTCTGGCTGCCTTTTTTGCCACGACTGTAAAGGAAAAAGCCAGATTTCCCCCGAGAGCCACACACTCATCCTCCAGTGCAAAGCCGGTAACCTTCACACAGCCGGCATCCGCAAAACCAAAGATATCCAGCACATCCCTGTTTCCCTTTTTCAGAAGCGTCCTGCAGCCGTGCTTCACAATCCAGTCCGTATACTCATTTCCCCCGTACCAGTCCTTTGCCGTTTTTATGACCAGTCCAGGATGTGTTTTGGAGATATCATTCAGGTTATTGGCCACGCTTTTGCGGACATACGGCGACGGATCGGCTTTCAGCCGTTCCAGAATGCCAAGAACCGGCGACGGGTCTTTTTTAAAACTGGTCAGGGCCTGTCCCCAGGGCAGCCGCGGCCGGCAGCCCTCGCTGGAAAGACGCCGGACATGCTCATTGCCATGCCCGGCCCAGACGGCCATCTGCCGCATCATACGCTCTTCATGCTTTATGATAAATGGCCTCACTGCAAATTCAGAAGATGATAATGTGGTAAATCTTTCCAGCGCAGCCATGGACAAATCCCAATAGCGCTCTTCCTGTCCGTAGACCTCAACAAAATCCGGGAAATACATGAAAGCAAAGTCGTTATACCCTTCAGTATAACCTTCCACTACCTTATTGAGGATGCCAATCGCCTGTTCATAATCGTCCGGCAGATATCTGCCCAAATTCACAGAGATTTGCCGCATACGGGCTTTCAGCTCTAACGCTTCCCATGTCTCGTTGATAACAGCCTTTACAAAATCCTCCTCCCGAAATGAAGGATATACAGCCTTTACACGCAAAGCCAGTTCATGGAGAGATTCGTAATTATACCTGTTTTTCAGTAGTTCCGGCATATTGCCCCCTTTACAAATATCTATGCAGCCCTACCCTTTTTCAGCCTATGCTGTTCGGATTAAAGTCAACGCCATTATATCTGTTCTCCATGGAATACAGCGATTTATCCGTCACTTCAATCTCAACCTTCGCCGGCTTCCCGTTTTCATCCTAACCATGATACAGATATAAACATGAGGCTGGCATTTCCTCTCCATACGGAATCAAAACCACATCCAGATCCGGGTCGCACTCCGGCTCCATCGTCACTACAACGCCTTCTGGCAGCTCATAGTCATAGCCGGGCATCAGAGCCGCTGCCGTTCCGATGAATTCCGCTTGTAGTCCGTCAAACAGACTGTCACAGGCATGCCCCACCAGGCTTAATTACCTGCAGCTCAATGTATACAGCCGCTTATCATCTTCCACCGCAAATATTCCGGCTAATATTTCCACCGCCCTTTTAATTTGATTATATTCCTCAGTCACTTATTTATCACCAAAAAGCGCAAACCCATCTTTCCCTTTTTCCTTCGCATGGTACAGCGCCTTATCAGAGTTCTGGTAAAGGACATCGAATATCTTCCCATCTTCCGGCGCAAATGCGACTCCTATGCTGGCTGAAGTCTTCCATCTGGCTGACTGATCGGAAAATTCATGATGCAGCTCCTGAATAAGGCTCCGTGCCTTGTCTGTCGCCCATTCCCTTGACGGAACAGTTATAAATGCCACGAATTCATCTCCGCCAATACGCCCCACAATGTCCCCGCTGCGGAACTGCCTTCTTAAAATGTTGGCAAATCCCGAAATTACCAGGTCGCCGAATGCATGACCGCAGTTATCATTTACCTGTTTAAAATTATCAATATCTATGATAAAAAAGGCATATATCCTGTCAGGCGCTTCCTCTAATGCGTGCTGTATATGATATTGCGTGGCCGCCTTATTATACAGTCCCGTAAGAGAATCCAGTTCCATTTTTTCCATCAGCTGTTTTGCATACTTTTTCTCCTCATCCACATTCTGCCTGTAGACAAACATCCGGACAGATTTATCCTCATCCCAGTAAAAAATCCGTGCCGTAATGCGCATCCAGTAATAAGACTGGCCTCCATCATTGGATATCATAAAATCATAGCACAGGCTTTCCTTTCCTTCCTCGTATGCTTTTAATATATTTTTCGGGCTGAAGGTATTGATATAGCCTTTTCTGTATTCCTCCTTAATCTGCTTTTCAGCAATAATATACAGCGCCTTATCAAAAGGCGTATCCTCCGGAACGCCAAGGCTTTTGAAATATTGTTCCGTAGCTTCGCTTGCCACACGGTTATGAGTGAGATCCACTTCATAAATATTTTCATATATTTTCTCTGTCTCCAGCTGGAATACGCCGCTGTGCTTCTTCTCCTTCTCTATCGCCAGCCTGACAACTTCATTATTGTACCTGTGTATTATTTTGTTAATAGTATATAAAACAAGAATGATTACCAGGATAACAATGAAGGCGCCTACACAGATTTCCTGCTGAATCTCTTTTTGTTCCACAGTAGTGTCCCGCTCCACAATCAGGTGCCAGCTCAGCGCCGGAATATACTGTGTCACAAGATAGCCCTTCTTTCCTCCGCCGGAATACCAGAAGGTATGGATTTCCTCCTTTCCCTCAAGCACCTGCTCTTTCAGCTGTGCATAGCCGATGTCCGAAAACAGTTCTGTCTTTTCATATCCTGTTTGGGATGTGGAAATCTCAATCGTCCCGTCATCATCCACAAGAAATGCCTTTATGTGATACCGTTCTTCGTAGTCCCTGAAAATGGACTGGATGTAATTGACGCGGAAGCCCACGCCTACCACACCCATAACTTTCCCCTGTTCATCCCTGATTTTACAGTTGATAAAGACTGTGATGTCATTATCCGCCGTAGCGACCTCATCATTGTCTATATTAAGGTAATACTCCTGATTTGAATCCAGCCGGCTGAAATACCATTCATTTTCCGGATTGTCCGGGAAAAGGACCCTGTCAACACCATTAAAATTATAATACCGGTTTGTTTCGGCTGATACCAGAAAGGCAGAGTCATAGCCGTATTTATCTTTATATGTACGAAGATAGTTCTGCAGGATTGCAATATACTCCTTCTCGTCCTTCCGCTCGGCTTCTTCCGACAAAAACTGTTTCAGAAGGCTGTCATTTGCCATGGTAAGCGAAATACTGACAGGCTTTGTAAAAATGGATTCAATCTTATGATAAATTCCCTCGGCAGTCAGATTGGATACATTTTCCGTTTCCTGCTTAAATAACCCCTGATTGGAGTGATAGCTAATCAGCGAGGTGACCGCAAAACCCAGAATAATTACGGTACATACAAACAAATTGGTTTTTACCAGCGCAATTTTTTTCACTGTTTCTTTCACCTTCCCGTACCCTTTCTACTTCAGCTCGGGCAATATTTGTTTCAGCGTCAATATAGCATCGTTAAGGCTTAGAAGCTCTTCTTCCGTAAGCTTTTCTTCCAGCATCCGGATAAATGCCGTATTCTTAAGGTAATACTCATCAAGATAGTCAACCGCTTTCGCAGTCAGGCGAATCGATATCCTTCTCCGGTCATCTTCCACATGTGCCCGTTCTACAAACTGGTATTTATACAGATTATCAACCAGTTTCGTCACCTGCTGCTTGGGAACCTTCAAATGCTGCGCCAGTTCTGTCATCGTAACCACTCCCAGAGACTTTAAGGTTTCCAGGCAATAATAGGTTTCCAGGCTCATTTCTCCATTCAGGCTGTCTTTAAACGGCCGGACCAGTTTGGAATTCCATACCGGCATGACCAAAAGCAGATTCTGTACAAATTTTTCCGCAGTTTTTTCTGTTTCCATTCCCTCTACTCCGTTTCCATTCTCCTCGCTCCATGTTGACAAAAGAATTCCGCAGTGATATTCTAAGAAATTAGTAAACAAAATATGACTTTTTTAGAAATGTTACAATTTTTCTCTATTCTACTTTTAAAAAGACGAAAAGTCAATCACACTTCCATAAATAAACCCATTATAAAGGAGATGCTGTAATTATGAAACTGTCAGGAATCTCAGAAAGAATTCGAAGCAATTTCCGCCACAGTACTTTGAGTTTCATTTTTATTATTGCCTATGTAAATATTTTCCCCCTGATATTCGGGCCTGAAAACTCCATAGTAGCTGTCATTTTCACTATTATGATGTCTGCATCAATGGTACGTGACCTTACGGCCACTCCGGTAAAGCATCTGTTCCTCCAGTCAGCAGTATTGGTATGGATGGGTATCGCTGCCTTTCTGGTCACCACCCTCCCCGCCTTATTTTCCTTTCTTATTAATTTTTTTACGCTGCTGTTGATTCTATATGCTTTTACTTATGAATATTCCAATCACATATATTTTCCTTATATTCTGTCATACCTGTTCCTCATCTTTATTTCGCCTGTACACGCCGGGCAGCTTCCCATGAGAATACTCGGAATGCTCGCTGGCGCCGTATCAATTATGCTCTATCAATGGGTTATGGGAAGAAAACGTGTGCAGGAAACTGCCAGGGATGTCTTAACAGAAATGATTGATGATATTTGTCAGTATATATCACAGCGGACAGCCGGAAATCCGCAGAAGGCGGATCTTTCCGCCATGCGGCACAAATTATGCCGTTTAAGCCGGACAGTCTATGAGCGGAGGAAAAAAACCTTATGTGTTTCCGATGCCGGTTTTTCCATGATAGATGCAGGACGCGGATTAGAGCATCTGATGATCCTGATACAGGAGTTTCCTGAAACATTATCCGGACAGGATAAAATATTTCTTTCAGAAATTGTCAGGCTGCTGAACCAGATGCGTATTTTTCTTCAGCAGGAAGGCCATGTTCTCCCTTCTCTGGAGACTTCTTTGTTTTATGAATTAAAAGATGATAAGACTGCCCGGCTTCTTTATAACAGCTTTGTTTATATCCGGGACCGCCTTCTTCATATGACTGATCCCCAGAGCCGGACACACTACAGAAAAACAGCTCTTTCACTTAAAGTACGGCTCCAGGCAGCGCTGGATTTAAGCCCGGTGAGGGCAGTCTATGCGCTGCGGATCGCACTGCTTTTATCCTGCGCCACATTATTGGTGCAGCTTCTTGCACTTCCGCATGGAAAATGGCTTTTGTTTACTCTGGCATCCGTATCACTTCCCTACGCGGATGATGTTCCCGTGAAAATGAAAAAAAGATTCCTTGCTACAGTGATTGGAGGACTGCTATCAGTCGTTATTTACACATTTATCCCTTCCTCCGCAGGACGCACTGCAGTTATGATGTTATCCGGCTATCTTTCTTTTTATTTTACGGATTATACGGAAACCTTTGCATGCTCTACTATCGGCGCGCTGGGCGGCGCGGTGTTTATGAGCGCTTTTGATTTTCAGGCGGTTGGAAATATTTTTCTTATCCGTATCGGATATATAGTGGCGGGGATTGCTGTCGCATATGTAATCAACTGTCTGCTCTTTCCTTATACGCATGCCATGGCAACCAGGCAGCTGATGAAAAAGTATAAGGGCATAACAGAATTGCTGACAAAAGTATGCCATTCTGAGCATGTGGATACCCAGTTATACTATAATCTTGTAATCCAGGCCCATCTGCAGGAAGAAAAGCTTACCTCCAATGCCCATCTGGAGGAATGGGGTGAGCTCCCGGCCTTGCTCGCCGAATACAGGGCGAAGGTACGTCAGGCACACCGCGGCCGGATTCCTGAGAGGGCAGATGCGCCTGTCTTTGAATCCGGGCATCTTGCTACCTGATGTCATATTGTAATTATTTGGTTTTTGTGGTGTGATGCAGGGTGCCAAGAACCCACAATCCTGCTGGAAGGCCGGTCGCCAATCCGGCAAGGCAGCGGCTGACAGCAGCCGTAGCTGCAACAGGATATGGCGTATTCTTTCAGCCTTCCTTTAAGCGCATCAGTTAATATAAACTATCCTGATAATTATTCTGTACACAGAAAATTAACTACAGCTTTAACCATCTGCGCATACTCATCCCCCTGAAGCCCATGATCAATCCCTTCCATCAGCTCCAGCCTGCAGTTTTTCAGACACTCCTGATACCGGACGGCAGCAGATGCATCAACCACCGCATCATGGATGCCATGAATTACCAACGCAGGTCCCTGGTAATTACCGGTCACTTCATAAATCGGGAGCAGCTTTGCTATCCGGAAATAATGGCCTCCCACTACATGTTCGCCGCCCACACATACCGTATCCGGAATATGCTGCGTATCATAAACCGCATCCATGCAGACACCCTTCTGCGCGTCATCCTTCAGCGTGGCCGCCGGAGCCAGCAGGACCAGTTTATGAATCACATCCGGATAATAACCTGCCAGCATGCCTGCAACCACACCTCCCTGAGAGTGTCCGATCACATAGATTTCCGTCACGAAATCCAGCTTCCTCACATATTCAAGAATTGCTATGGCATCCTCAATTTCATTCAGGACATTCATATCCGTAAAACCGCCATCGCTCTTACCATGCCCATTAAAATCAAATCGTACCACAGCAATTCCTTTTTCTGTCAGCAGGTCTGCTAATACCTGGAAAAGTCCGTCCCTTTCATAACCCAAATCTCCGGTAAAGCCATGAAAAATGATGGCTGCCGGACATTTGCTTTCCGTGTCCGGCCGCTCCAGTCTTCCCCGCAGGGTCAGGCCGTCTCGTTTGATATTGATATCCATATATTTGTATCTTCCTTTCTTTTTCAGTGGTATTCCGTCACCTTAATATTTACGGATTTTATTAATTATAATACCATATTCGTCCCTACACTGCACCGTTTATTATTCATGCTATGTTTTCTTTTTTTATCTCATGAAAAAGGACAGGTGTAATTCAACCTGTCCTTTTTTCCGTTTTTACCAGTTCCGCTTCAAGATAAATGTATGGATTATCCTCATGAAGGCGTTCCTTATATACCTGTACTTTATATTTTCCATCCTTAGTTTCGCTGAAAATTAATTTCGTCCAGAAACAGGTTTGCAGGAATTTTGTTTCCACTACCAGTTCCTCTGCATCAGCAAAGGCCGTAGATACCGTCCATGTATAGATTGGAATTGCTCCTTTGCTGTACACGGGCCTCAATTCTCCGTCCAGATAAGCATGGATACATGTCCTGTATGTCCCATCATCAAAAACCAGTTCAAGCATATTATTTTTATAATATATGGAAACTTCCTTTACATTTACATCTTCGTGATCATAAAAATCCGTATATACATTATTGTCATCCACCGGCCGCAGCTCCGTATTTATATGAAAGGCCCCGGAGGTAACGCGATATATACCGTTCCAGCGGTTTAAATCCTCCGGAATGCGATTGCTTTTGCGTTTTTTAACTTTTAGGGTACTGATGTAATTACACAATAACCGGTAGCCTTCTTCATCTTCCGCCAGCGCCCCTGAGGGAAGCGTCGGACGCAGCAGATATTTACTTATGATCTCATTTTCCGCACGGGAGCCTCCGTCATCAGCAGACTGGTTAACTGAAATTGTCAGATCATTCGTTCTGCTCATAATCACATCCTTGCATATTCAATCTGGCTATTTCTAATGCTGGGCCTTCTCCGTAATCTTAGCCCTGTTTTTCTCAAATACCGGCTGCATATACTTCTTATATAACGGCATGAGATCATGATCATAGTTACAGCGAAGCTCCGGCTTTACATCAAAAACCATGGTCTGTTCTTTCTCAGGCGTGCTTGCCGGCCATTCAGGCAGCCCGTTATGATTCGGATTACCGCTGTGTGCAAATGCCATTACCGTATCGAAAATCAGTTTTTCCAGTTTCTCCGCGCATTCCTCCTGGGCGGACGGCACAAACTCCGTATTGTGGAACACATATGAAATATCAGCGCAGTGCCAGGGCGTGGAACCGCCTTCGATGGGCATATCGTGGTTGAACATGTAGGAATAGGTACACTGGTTGAGTCCGCTTCTCATACGGATATATTTATGTATGCCATTCCTGAAAATATAATCCATACGGGTAAGATCGCTGATATGTCTTTCCGGATATGCCTGTTTAAACAGGGGAATCAGCAAAGCTGCCGCTTCGGCTCCCAGCACCTCCTCCACGCCCCTTATTCCCGCTTCCTCCGGCATTTTCTTCTTATCAGCATTTCCCGGAACAAAAGAAGCCATCTCTCCGAATACGGAACCTACCAGCATGGGAATATGGGCAGTTTCCTTCCTGAAACCGTAAAGCAGCGGATCGCCTGCATAGAATTCATTACGGAAGGGTAAATCCCCCACATATCTGTTTTCTCCTGCAAAAGCAGGCCGCACCTTTATATAGGCATCCGCCAGACTCTGATAAGGCACCTCTTCCAATTCCTTCACGCTGCGTATGCACAATTCTGCCATAATGCTCTCCGCCAGGGCCTTTCCGCTTTCTTCCTCAACCGGCTTTTCCACATCAAGCACACCGCTCATGGAATATCCTTTGGCATATAATCCGTCAGCCCCGGGAGACTGCAGCAGCGTAGTTACCTTTCCACCGCCTCCTGACTGGCCGAATATAATTACATTATCCGGATCCCCGCCGAATTTTTCCACATTTTCCTGAATCCATTGCAACGCTGCAATGATATCATCTCCTCCTGCATTTCCTGAATTGATATATTCGTCCCCAAAATCAGAAAGATCAAAATAACCGATTATATTCAGCCTGTGGTTAATGGAAACCGTAACTACATCCCCATATCTGCTCATATTTTCGCCTTCATAAGCGATATGCTCAATCGCAGATCCCGATTCGTATCCGCCGCCGTGAAGCCATACCATAACCGGCCGCTTCTGATCGTCACAGGCCGGTGTCCACAGATTCAGGTTCAGGCAGTCTTCATTCATCGGCCAATAACGGTGCGGTACGAATATTTCCCCATTTGGCCTGGGCAGATACAGCTGCGGGCATACATAGCCAAAGCTTGTGGCATCGAACACATCATCCCAGGCCGGGACCGGTTCCGGGGCATGGAAGCGCTTCGCTTTTGCATACGGAATTCCTTTAAAGACATAAATATCCTTCAGGATATAGCCCCTGACTTTTCCTTTCGTAGTTTCCACCACTGCCGTTCTGTCGTCAAATTGAAATCTTGTCCCCATTTTTTCTCCTCCATTACCCTTTTATTGAACCAATCATAACGCCCTTTACAAAGTACTTTTGTACAAAGGGATAAATACAAAAGATTGGAAGCGTCCCTACTACTATTACAGCATATTTTACCACTCTTGTCAGCAGGAGTGTCGCGGCCGAGCTGGCGCTGTCCCCCACAGCCAGCATGGCCGCCCCCTGCTGGGAAGTAATTAAATCCTTTAATACAAGCTGCAACGGCCATAAGCTTCTGTCCTGAAGATAGATCATTGCTATAAAGTAGCTGTTCCACTGTGCAACAATAAGAAACAGAGCTATTACCGCAATGCTTGCCTTGGACAATGGATAATAAATGCGGAATAAGATTGTCCATGCGCCGGCGCCGTCCAGCTTCGCACTTTCTTCCAGACTGTCGGGAATAGAGAGAAAAAAAGTACGCATTATAATCAGGTTCATGGGAGTAATACAGCCCGGAATAATAACCGACCATATGGTATCCAGCATATGCAGATTATTCATCAGCACATAGTTTGGAATAAGCCCTCCATTGAACATCATGGTAAATGTAATCAGAAGCATAATCGGATTTTTGAGCTTCAGGTTCTTCCTTGACAGGACATATGCGCCTATCGATGTAAAAAATACCCCCAGCAGTGTCTGGACGGAAACATATAGCAGTGTATGCCAATAGCCATTCCATACAGTATATGATTTCAGGACCTCCCGGTATCCGATCAATGAAAATTTTTTCGGCCATAATACAAGTCCCTTGCTGAGCGCAAGAGCTTCCGGATCCGAAAAAGAGGACATTATCACATGGATAATCGGAAGGATGCATACAACGGATATTGCAGTCAGTAATATTGCATTACCTGCCGAAAATACAGTTTTTCCCACACTTTTTGATTCAACCATAGCAGCCTCCTAGAACAAATTTGTATCGCTGAACTTTTTTGCCAGCTTATTTGCCACAACAATCAGTACAAAATTGATAACGGAATTAAACATCCCGACTGCCGTTGAATAACCATAGTTGAACTCCTGCAGACCTTTTCTGTACACAAATGTGGAAATAACATCTGCCGTTTCATAAATATTTGCATTATACAATAAGATAATCTTTTCTGCACCAACAGCCAGCATTGTACCGCATTTCAATATCAGCATGATAATAATCGTTGATGAGATTTCCGGTATTGTAATATGTATTGTCTGCTGCCATCTGTTTGCACCATCAATCGCTGCAGCTTCGTACAGCTCCTGATCAACAGCGGAAAGCGTGGCCACATAAATGATGCTGGAATACCCCAGGCTCTGCCATAGCTCGCTGACAGTCATGATTGCCCTGAAATATTTGGGATCTGCAAGCAGATTTTTACTTTCTCCTGTCAGAGCCGTCATAAGTGTACCGCCCAGAAGCCCGTCGGAAGATGTAAAGTCTATAATAATTCCCGCCAGTACTACCAGTGATATAAAATATGGCATATAGGTTATTGTCTGCACAGCCTTTTTAAACCGCAGACGTTTGACTTCATTCAGCAATAATGCAAATATGATTGGCAGCGGAAAGCAGATTAAAAGACTTAACAGGCTGATGATAATTGTATTCCTTAATACACGCCCGAAATACACACTGTTAAAAAAGTCTATGAAGTTTTTAAAGCCCACAAAGCTGCTTCCGAAAATTCCGTTTGCCGGCCGGAAATTCTGAAATGCTATTACCAGTCCTCCCATAGGGACATAAGAAAATACGATAAAATAAATGAGCACCGGAAGCAGCATTAAATAGTAAGCCTTATTAATTTTAAGATCATGGATCAAACCTTTTTTCTTTTTCACATCCATCTCTCCGTAATTATCTGTTATTATATCTTTCATAGCCGGTCTGATAGATATTCAGAGCCTCTTCAATTCCCATGGAATAAATCTGCTTAACCGTATTGTCCCAGTTTGCAAGCGCAGTATCATCTGTTATCGCCTTAATCGTCTCTTCCTGTACATAGGTAGAAATATCATTCATTATTGTTGATACCTGCTGTTCTTCCTCCGCTGTCAGAGACCAGATTGTATTGTACTGTTCCGTAGACTCTGTCCAAATTCTGTCCCATTCCTGATTTTCTTTTGACTTAAACTGTGCATTACGGTATTTTGCTTCATCAGAGATTGCAAAGACACATGCCACATTCAGACGAAGGCCATCGGAGGAGCCGGATGGATGCTGCATAATTGTATCCGTAAAAACAGGTGTACCGTCATTCATCGTATAGGTTTCGCCTTCAATCCCAAAATTTGTCAGCCTGATCCCATCTTCGGAACATAAATAATCAATAAAATTCATTGCCAGCTTGGGATCGGCGCACTTTGAGGTTATCGCAAACCAACTGCCGTTTCCACAATAGAGCTGCTTGATAGAAACTTTAGGTTTTGCTCCGTCAGCTACTCTGACAGGGTACCCTACCGCGGCCGCATCCGCATCCGGAACCGTGTTCTGCAGTGCAAGAATCATAGAGGGCAGCGGACCGTCCAAAGTATAACATGCGCCAACCTTTCCTTCCCCAAACATAGCGAGGAATGTGTCCATTGTAGACATCAGTGATCTTGTCATAAATTCCTTGTCCAGCAGTCCTTCCTTATACCATCTGTTCATTGTAGTCAGATAGTCCTTATATCCTGCTTCCACAGCACCGTAGGTCAACTTACCGTCAGAACCGGGATAAATGCCTATATCATTACGGAAGTCAACCGGCGCCTTCTCTATTCCATATGCAGCCAGCAGCGCCTGATCCATTCCTGTAGTATTCAGCATACTATAGGGTACTTCAATCCCCATATCCTTAAAAGCTTTCAGTGCGATTTCCCATTCGTCCACTGTTTCAGGGATATCCAGGCCGGCTTTATCCAGCAGATCCTTTCTGATGACCTGCCCCCACCACTGAAGCTCTTTGCCTTCAAATTCAGGCATATATTTTGCGTAAGCCACAGCCATCCTGTTTTCAAGGGTCGTGGCTTCCTTATAGGACTGATCATTTTCCTTAATCAGCGCCAGATAATTAGGCATATATTCTTCCGCATAAGGTGCGAGATCAATAAAACAACCATCCTCTACCGCCTGATCCATTCCTCCCGGATAAGAAATACCGGTATTCCCAACTATAATATCCGGATAATTACCGGATGCAATCAGAAGATTAAACTGTGCTTCTTCTTCGCCTGTTGCAGGAATAATATAATTGATTTTAATGTTGGTATTCTCCGAAAGCTTCTGATAAGAAGGATTATTGTCAATTACCTCCTGTGTGAAGGTCTGGGCTCCTGAAAAATTCGCACCGCCTATGGCAAAGAAAATGCTGAGTTCCTTCTGCTCTTCACAAAGTGGCCCCACATAATTGCCATTTTCATCTCTCTTATTTAATGCCGCTGTATCACTGTCCTTTGCTTCTGCCGCTGTTTCCGCTACGGAAGCAGATGCACCTGCCGCCTGCTGGTTATCAGTCGTTTTTCCTGACCCACACCCTGCCAGGGCCGCTGCCGTTAATGCCGTAATTCCTAATAATGCAATCCCTTTTCTTAATTTACCTTTCATTACTGCCTCCCATTCATATTTCAGGTATTTTCCACATTCTATCAGTTTTCCTTCAACACCGTACGCGTCCGGAGCTGAAATACATCTGTGTAACTGCACCTTAACATAGCTTTCGACGTGAAGATAGTTCCATTTTCCAACCAGGGCAAAAGAAAAAATGCCATTTTCCGGCCTTTCCAGGCGAAAATGACATTTTCTGCACAAAACAGGAATAGAAATGACATTTGAAAATCCCCGTCATTCCTTTTTTTCATCTTTCTTCTTTCTGTATTCCGTAGGTGTAACTCCTTCCGACTGCTTAAAGGAACGAATCATGGTTCTGTACGAATAAAATCCTGCCTGCTCTGCAATATCATTAATATTCAGGGAATCATCCTTCATCAGATATTTCACCCGTTCTATCCTCTTTTCATTCACATACTGGCTGACCTTCATATCATACTCTTTTTTCATCAGCCGTGTAACATATCCTTCTGATATTTGAAACTTCTCTGCTATTGAAGAAAGGGAAAGATCGGGGCTGGTATAATTAGTGTCAATATATTCCTTGATTCTTTCCGCCCTCGGCCTGACGTGCTCCCCGGCAGACGCATTGTTTTTAAGCATGGCGAAAAGACGTATCATCGAATCTGCAATCCGGTCATTATCATAACAGTTCATAATTCCCATAATTTTATTTTCATCACAGCCCGCCGCAAGCTCTGCTCTGCCGGAAGAAGCATCCCGTATCAGGAAAAGTATGTGGAACAGATACAATCTGGCCGATATGGCATCGCCGTCTGTTTCTCTGACCTCCTGAATAATATCCCTTAAAACCATCTCCGCACTGTTGAGATTACCGTTTTTCAGGAAATTAACCAACCTCCACTCTTTCCGGTTCCGTATGTTGGAATCTATCTCTCTGTCAATATTGCCCCCGTCTCCCATGCTCATCAGACATTCGCTATAGCAACTTCGCAGCTCAGTCAGGCGGATACATTCAAAGCTGCAGAACCAGGAAACCGCGAGTCCCATCCTGTCCTTTAAAAATTCCCTGGTTTTATTGCTTTTCTCCGCTATCAGCTCTTCCACTGCCTGTTCTTCCCGGCTGCTGTAATTAACCAGCAGCACAACAAAGTTGTCACATTCAACTGGTTCCACCACTTCAAAAGTCTCCCGCATACATTCCGTTGCAATATTTTTAATCAGAAAATGAACCAAATCGTAGGTTTCCACCTTATTTTTAGCATCATTATCAAAAAACAGATTGGAATAATCGTCCACAGAAAAAAGGACCATCCGGAAAATATGGTGAGGGAAATGAATGCAATACTGTTCCAGCGCATTTTCAATTTCTGCCGTAGAGACGTAATATCCCTTGATGATTCGGCTGAGAATATTATTTACGATAATATCCTTCTCCTTATCAATCTGATTTTCCAGGGCATATCTGTCCCTGGCAATTGTCTGGAATGTCTTCTGCAGATATTCAAATTCATTTCCGGCCGGTTCTGCCGGATGCTGCTGTCCTATTGCCTCAATCAGTTTCAAAACCGGATTGTACTGTTTTTTAGCCAGATAATGGGCAAGAAGAACGCTGATAACCGAGCTTGCCAAAATAAAGCAGATATAAGCATTCCTGGTGTGGTTAATATTACGGAACAAAGATAATGTATCAATCCCGCAATAATATTCCCAGTTTTCCGCTTCGGACTTTACTTTAGCTATAAAAATGTCCTCCCCTTCCTTCTGTATTCTTGTATAGGGAGCCATCTGCTTCAGTTCTTCCGCAATTTCGCCATCATAACACTTCTTCCTGCCTATATCATAAAAAATGCCATTGCCTGTCATTATTCCTTCCAGTACTCTTCCGTTTTGAAAATTTCCGGCTTCCAAATCCAGCTGAATCAGAATCCACCCGTCAGGGTTTCTGATATTCTCCGACATAATCACACTATAATAATACAAATGCGACTGTCCAAGGCTATCCTCCAAAATTAAAACAGGCTGATTAAGATGATCAAGCATTTCCCATAATTCTTTTTCACTTCTGTTGAAATGTCTTTCATAATCAAAGCCGTGGGATCCCATTTCATTTGATGCCTGTCTGGGTGATATCAGATATCTGCTTTTTCTGGAAAAGATAAAAATATCACTGATACAGTTTTCATTTGCCATCTGCGCCTGCAGGTATTTAAAAACCGACTGTATTGCCAGCTTGCTTTCACCGCTTTGTGTTGCTTCATATTCCATGAAACCTGTAATATCAGGATTTTCCGCTATCTGTCTGCCGATCACATGAATCTTCTCCATCTTCCCATCACATACAGATTTCAGTTGGTTTACACTGTCCTCCTGCATCTGTCGAATCTGTCCGGAAAGGATCTTTCCAACATAGGAAAACATAAAGAAGCTGAGGAGGATAGGAACACAAATTACTGCTATGTAAGAAACAAACCAGGATATAAGGGTCCTGCTGCCCCTCTTATATTTTTTCAATAGATTCTGCCGACATCCCATTGATAACCCCCCTTCTCAGACAATCAAACCGTATATATTCATACTGAAACTACTCTCATCACATACATCTATAAATTACATAACCCATTAATTTTACCACCATATATCATTCACTCTCTTCCGATAAGATCATGAATAAAATACATCGTCATGGCCTCCATCCGCCGGTTCCCATTATCGGTAAATCCATGTATCTCCCCGGCAAACACCTCCAATTTTGCCTCCTCATATTCCTCCGCCGCCGATTCACTATAGGAAAGTGGTACAACCTCGTCCCGATCCCCATGCATTATCAAAACCGGCCGTTCAAACCGGCTGATGTATGTATGAAGGTCAAATCCCCTCAAAGTGCGGAAAAACTTATTCCCCAGTTCCATTCCCCAAAACTCCAATTTGGAAGGAATATCATCTTCACTTTTAAAACGACTATTCCAGTTATCCGCAATACAAAATGCAGGATATAATAAAATCAGGCCTTTGACATCATCTTTTCTGTCCGCGGCCGCCATAGCGCTTATCAATCCTCCCTGGCTACCTCCAAACAAAAATATCTCTTCTTTTTTAACCTGATCCCATGTAAGAACCTCGTCCAAAACCGCGCACAGATCCTCTTCCTCTGTAAATAATGTCATTTCCGTTGTATGGAAGCCGCTTTCATCCCTCACGCTCCCGCCGCAAAAGGTATAGCAGACCGCGCCGATACCATTATTGGCAAAATACTCCGCCGAAATATCAAAGTCGGATTTATGCCCATTATATCCATGGCTCATAATAATAAGAGGATATTCCTTCGTATCGGGCTCATAAAAATATCCATGTACGTCTCTTCCATGATGTGCAATTGTCAGCTCTCTCTTTTTCATTTCATTTTTCCTCCGATTTCTTTATCGCTTTGATCCACTTCCCGCTGCGCAGTCTATAAACGCACCAGACACATTTTATAATCTGATCAATTTTCATGAAAAAATAAATCCAGAACGCAGGCAGCTTCCATACCAGGCCCGCCAGAATTCCCAGGGGCACGCTTGCCAGCCAGAGGAACAGGATATCGGCAAACATCAGGAATCTGGTATCCCCGCCACCGCGGAGCACTCCTTTTGTGAGTATGGAGTTGGCGGAGGTGAAAATCAGGATAATAGCCACTGAATCCATAAGCTGCTGCGCAATCTGACGGGTTTCCTCCTGGATATGATACATGCCGATGACAGGCCCGCTGATTGCCAGAATCACCAGGCAGGCCGCCGCTCCCAGCAATGCGCCGAAAATCAGGAAGGTGTAGCCTTCCCGCTGCGCCTGCTCTCTTTTCCCTTCTCCCAGGGTATGCCCCGTGATGATACAGCCCGCCTGGCTGATCCCCTGCGTCAGCACCGTAGTCATCTGCTGGGTGACGGCAGTGATGGAATTGGCCGACACAAAGGCCGCGCCGATTCTTCCCATTATCATGGCAATCGCGCTGTTTCCCAGCGCCAGAAGGGAATCGCTTATCAATACCGGTATGCAGATTTTCAGATATTCCGGCACCAGCCCATGGCAATCCATCAACAGATCCTTTACCCGATAGCCAATATTTTTATCCCGCAGGAAAAAATACACGGCGATTGCGGTAAACTCGATTATCCTTGCCAGGAGGGTTCCCAGCGCCGCCCCGGCTACCTCCATGCGCGGCGCTCCCAGATTGCCGAAAATGAAAACCCAGTTAAAAAACAGATTCGCCATAAAACTGACGCTGGAGCAGATGAGCGGTATTTTTGCCTGCCCCACGCTTCTTAGCACAATCGTACAGGTAAGCGACAGCCCCAGCAAAAGATAGGTGGGCACGGACCAGTTAAAATAGCGGATTCCTTCCCTGATAATGTCCGGATCCGGTGTGTAAATCCGCATCAATGCCCCTGGCGCCAGAATCGTAGCCGCCATAAACAGCAGGCCGAATACAATGCACAATCGAAGCATGATGGTAATGGACTGTTTCAGCGATTGGGAATCCCGCATCCCCCAGAACCTGGCCACCATAACCGAAGCCCCCATGCCGATTCCCATACAGCATACGTGGTAGATGTTAATGAACTGGTTGGCCAGGGACGAGGCCGACAACGCCACCTCCCCCAACGCCCCCAGCATTACGGTATCCATCATATTGACCCCTATGGAAATCAGGCTCTGCAGGGCAATGGGAACAGCTATGATTCCCACCCTTTTATAAAATTCCGATGTTCCCAAATATAATTTCAGCTTGCTGTTTAATTGCATTCCTTCTATCCTTTCTCTGTCCTTTTACTTCGTTTTACTTTTGCCTCTGCCTTTGAAATACATCCTGCAGAAACACATCCGCCAGCTGCAGCCACAGTTGGAAATTAGGATACGTTTTCTCTCCCACTATAGTGATTCCGCCCTGCCCGTGCGGTACGCCGGCAAAAGTATGTACCTCCGTTTCCACGCCGTGGGCCAGCAGATCCGGAAGAACCGCGTTCAGGTTATCCAGCGCCGAATCTTCCCTTCCCACTGCAAAAAAGACGGGGGGATACACCACATTTGTATAATCAAATGCAGCCCCCTTATAACGCGGACCATAAATACACAGAAAAGCGTCCGGCGCCCCATAGTATCTGTCCAGTTCATCTTCCATGTAATCCGGAAAATGATCCGCCGTTCTCTGTGTTCCGGAATAATACCGGATACAGGCTTCCCCGGTCAGGCCGCCGTTGGAAAAGCCCGCAAAGGCCACCTGGTTTTCCCTGATTCCATAGCGCCCGGCAGATGCCCTGATCATGCGGATTGCCCTTGCAACATCCGCACCGCACTCCTGCCCTGTCCAGGGACGCCTGTTAGTACGGTTCAGCAGAAGAAAACTGTGATACCCCATCTCATTGAAATCCAGGCAGGTCTGGTATCCTTCACTCAGGACACAGTCTCCATGATCCCCGCCGGCACAAACTACAACAGCGCCCTTTGGCTCCTTGCCCTCCGGCAGCAGCATTTCATAGAGATACGGCCTGAAGTCCGGATTATGGTTATATCTGCAGTCTGAATTATCCTCGTATTCCGTCTTAACCGGTATCCTGCCGTCCGGCCACAGATAAATCCTTTGCGGTGCATTTTCTTTTTTCTGAAGAGAATCCCTGAGCATGCAAAATTCCCGAAGCTGTGCCATACAGGTTTTATTGTCTGTTTCCGCTTCAAGCTGCCGTCCCAAACGCCACATCCGGACCAGCTCTTCCACCGGATAGCAGGGTGCATCTTCAAAAAAGGAAACCGCTTTCAGCCTCTCTTCCGCTATTACTTTTTTTAACATATTATTACTGTTTTTTTCTTCCATATCCTATTTCTCCTTGTTTTGCGAAGCAAAATGCCATTTCTTTAGAAATTTGTCCTATAACGAGCAGAGAAATTTTTCTCCTTGTTTTACGGAGAAAAATACAATTTCTTTAGAAATTTACCCTCTGGCAGGCAGTGGTATTTCCCTCCTGACTTTGACGGCCAATATAATTGATGTTTCTACAAATAATTTTGCTAAAGTTTAGCATCGGTTTATATAAAAAGCGACGCTATCTTCAGATAGTCCGCCGCTTGATACGGGAACATTTTCAGGGGCGCTCCGCCCCTTCGGCTTCATTCACATCTTACGATACAGCAGTTTACGGATCCTGCCGTTCTGTTTTTTTCTGAAAACTTTCTCCATAAATCAATTTCGTCACATGCAGCTTGGAAAGGGTGATATGAAGATCATTCTGCAGAATTGTCAGCAGCAGATGCATGGCATTCGCCGCCATCTCCGAAACCGACACATGAAGCACTGTTACGGTGGGGTAAAGATACTGGCTGAAATCTCCGTCCCCATAGGCGATTATTTCCATCTGCCCCGGAACCGCAATATTTCCATCACGGAGCGCCGCAAGAATGCCGCTGTTCATCCTGCTTGTCTGTACAAAAAGGGCAGTTGGCAATTCTGCGCACTGCAGCATTTGTTTTACCGCTTCATAGCCGCCAATCCCGTTTCCAGGTCCCGATACTTTCCATTCATCCTTTAGCTGTATGCCGCATTTCCTGCACTCCTCCGCAAAACCATTATACCGCAGAACACTGGCGGCGCTGCGGTTTTCAGAGAACACAATTCCCGCGCGCTCATGCCCGTTTTTGTAAAAAAGTTCCGCACACTGTCTTCCGGTCTGATAGTCATCAACATAAACGCTGCTGTAATTTTCCAATGTCTGGTTAATCAATACAATCGGCATCTCAAACAGGTTCTCTCTCAGATAATCGCTGTCCTTTTCCGACAGGCCGCCTATGATAATTCCATCGTACTGCCTACCGGAAAATGCATCCACAAAAGCATTCAGATGATCATATTCAAAGGGCTGAAGAACGATTTCCACTTTTATCTGATATTGCTTTACCGTCTCCTGAAATCCGGAATAGAACTGGCCCAAAAGGCCCCCCATGTAATGCAGGTTCCAGAACACACCAATACGGAAGCCATCGCTTTTGCGAACTGTCTTCTGATTCTTTTTCTGGGTTTTGCCTGGCTGATAATTCATCTCCCTGGCAGTATCCATAACAATTTTCTGGGTTTCCCTGGATATTCTCAGTTCATCTCCCCGTCCGTTCAGGACAATGGACACCGTCCCTGAGGACAGCCCCAGGTGCTCCGCTATTTGTTTTACCTGCACACCTCTTGTATTTTTCGGCATTTGCTTCAGCTCCATTTACATTTCTTTATTGTAACTGTTCAGTACCCCTCACAGTTACTCATTATTTTTACAACATGTCCATAATATGTCAACCGCCGGATGTCCAGGCTACTGCTTTTGATTCCGTAAAAACAAATTTCTTCCCGGGCACACCACCGTCCCGTCATTCAGAAACGGGCTCCACTTACAGGCCGGCCGGCAATGCAGACATTTTCCGCAGCTTCTTCCTTCCAGGACATCATTTCCGAAATTGGGATTTACTAAAAAGCCCCTTCCCACATCGATCATATCCACTCCCGCCTGCAGAATGGCTTTTTCAGCCATTTCCCCATCCGTAATGCCATCTACGCCGAAAACCGGCATATCCGGCAGACGTTTCTTGATTTCCTGGGCTCCATAGATGGCTTCTGAAAAAGGATACCCTTCCGGTCGCAGGGAAATGCTTTCCCCGCCGAAACCATATGATATATCCAGGAAATCAGCTTTTCCCGCCAGGGATAGCGCATGCTCTATCCCATCCTCCAAAGCTGGTTCAAAGGCCCCAAGCCGTATTCCTGCCACGAAGCCTTCCCCGCAGCTTTCCCTGATTCCTTCCAGTATATCCAGCGCGAATTTTTCCCGGCGTTGTCCATAGATATCTTCCCTGTGATTGATATTACGGTTAAAAAACTGGCAGATAAGATAGCTGTGGCAGCCGTGCAGCTCAATCCCATCCAGTCCCGCCTGTTTGGCCCGCCGCGCTGCCTGCACAAAATCATCAATCACTTCCCGCACACGCTCCGGAGACATCTCGCAGCCTCTTGCCCGCAGCTCCCCATTGCTGTCCCTGAAACTGTAATCGCTGGGGCAGTCGGCATTTTTCTCGATTCCCGACACGCCTGCGTGATGTAACTGCACAAAAAAGGGCACATCATACTGATGCACGGCATCCGCCAGCCGCTTCCATCCTTCTGTCTGTTTATCTTCCCACAGACCAAGCTGTGTTTCATGAAGCCTGCCCCGCTTTGTTACCGCCGTGGCCTCGGCGATAATCAGACCGGCTCCCCCTGCTGCCATATCCCGGTAATGCTGCAGGTTTTTATCCGTTACACAGCCGCTGTCATCCGACCAGTGAAAACAGACCATTGGAGGAACGGCAATTCTGTTCTTCGTCCATATGTTTTTGATTTTTACACGTTCTTTTAATTTGTCCATGCAATCTCCCCCGGCTTTATGCAGGTTTCCCTGCGGTATTGTTCTTCTGCATTTTATGCTGCCGCGTTTTTACCGGCAAATTCTGTCTTTTTAATTGCTCTCTTTTATCATATACTTTTTTAAATCCGATGGCAATCGGTCAGATGCATTTTTTTGCTAAATTTATATTTTTTAGCATGGCAAAAATCCGGCAGCATGCAGACAAGCAAGCCTGCGCAGCCAACACGCAGACCTGCCTGAAAGGTTAGTTTAAATATTTTCTGTCGTTTTCCCAGCCCGGCGCATTTCTTTCAGCTATACCCGCGGTCCTCCGCCAAATAGCTTCGCCTCCACGCTGCGATCCTGCTGTGTCATCATAAACGGATGCTTCGCCAAAAATTCCGCCAGTTCCTCTTCCGCATCCGCAGATTTTACCTCACATTCCTTATCAAAATACATCATTGCATGCTGCTTCTGCGTATAGGGCAGCCATTCAGGCGCCCCAGCCGCTTCCGGTCTGCCGGTCCTGGCAAAACTGCACCAGCAGCCGCACACGATTGTCTGCACCAGCTCCGTAATTCCCGGAATGTAGGAAGGCTCTATATAATCCGCGTTATAGAATACATAGGGGATTTCCGCGTTATGCCAGGGAAGGGTTCCCCCGTATACCGGCTGTTCCAGCTGAAACATATAACCATAGGTATTTTCCAGACCGGCCCCGGCGCGTATTTTCAGATAGTCAAAGGAACCCGGCCGGAATATCCGGTCCGTAAAAAGCAGATCCTGTATCCGGTTCCCGGGATATGCCTTTCTGAATAACTTCATGGCTTCCTCTGCAGCTTCCCCCAGTTTTTCCCGGATCAGCGCTTCCGCTTTTTCTTCCGTCCAGCTGTTTTTGCGGCCGTCATCACAGGTTGCGGCAAAATTCTGGCAGAACTCGCCCAGTACATTCCCCACAATCACCGGCACCTTTTTCGCATGCTCACATATCCCGGCCTCAAAGATACTCCCCATATAAAGGTCATTATCCCTTTTGGGTCCAAAATCCATAAAGGCCTGAGGCCCCAGGCCGGAAATGATCTGCTGGAAACGGTAATAGGGCACCTCTTCTATTTCCCGGATCCGTTCCGGTGTAATTCCCAGTTTATCCAACAGCAGCCGCGCCATATCCGGGTCTTCCGCCTTGCCGGAATGCGCCCGGATTATCCCGCTTTGTATTACAGCCCGGTGGAACAGTCCGGCTGCCGACGGCATCTGCAGAAGAGCCGCGACCTTCCCGCCGCCTCCTGACTGCCCGAAAATAGTAACGTTCCCCGGATCTCCGCCAAAGGCTTCGATATTTTTCTGCACCCAGCGCAGCGCTTCTACGATGTCCGCCATGCCTGCGTTTGCGGAATACCTGTATTCCTCTCCATATGCAGAAAGGTCCAGAAATCCCAATACGTTCAGCCGGTGGTTCAATGTGACCACCACCACATCCCCGAAACGGCTCATATTTTCTCCGTCATATGCGAAATGTTCAATCCCTGACCCCGTTGCGAAGCCGCCGCCGTGGAGCCATACAAGAACCGGCCTCTTCCTCCCCGCATCCGGCGACTGCGTCCAGATGTTCAGATACTGGCAGTCCTCATCCTGGGGATTAAAAACATGCGGCACCGTATAATTATCACTTGGCTGCACCGTCTGGATCTCAGGGCATACCGGCCCATAAATAATGGCCTCTTTCACACCTTCCCAGGACTTTGCCGGCTCCGGCAGGTGAAACCTTCTGGCCTCGCAATATTTTATCCCCCTGAAAATATAGGTGCCGTCCACAATTAATCCGCGCAGCTTCCCGTTCGGCGTACAAACCACCGGTTCCTCCGGATTACATATGACCTGTTTTGTCAATTTCTTTATAAACATAATAGCCTCATTTCTTATTTCTTGGATCCCATCAGCTTTGAAAAATCAACCTTCCGTGCAGGACACAGTTCCAGCAGCTCCTTATCGTGATCTGTCTCCAGCCTGCATTCCCGGTCAAAAACCATGGTCCGGTTTTCTTCTCCTCCAAAGGCATCCCACTGCGGGACACCGCTGCCGTTCGGACTGCCTGTCTTTGCGAAATTCACCCAGGCCCCGCTGACAATATCCTGCACCGCAGGCGTAATCCCCGGAATGAAAGAGGGCTCCAGGTATTCTGCATTATGGAATACATAGGGGATTTCCGCATTATGCCAGGGAACCGTGCCTCCGTTAAAGGGGGATTCCAGGGTAAACAGGAAGTTATAAACACCTGCCTTCGAAAATTCCGCCCGCTGCCTGGCAAAAGCCAGGGCATTCCGCCTCATATCCGTATCCATGAACAGAATGTCAGCGGTATTTTTATCCGGATACGCCTTCCGGAAGGCTTCTATTATTTTCTCCGTTTCCTCCCCATATTCTGTGCAAAGCAATCCGTACTTATATTCCTCCGTCCAGGAATTTTTGCTTCCTGTACCTACAGGAGAGGCATAATTATTTAAAAATTCCCCGAACACAGAACCGCACAGTACGGGAACATCCCTGGTATCCTCAATAAATCCGTGTTCCAGGGGATGTCCGGAATAAAAATCCTGATCCGCAAAAGGACCGTACATCACAGGCCTCCCCTCTTCCCGGGAGAGCCGCCCGGCGGCATAATCCGCCGCACAGGCCAGCTCGTCATAATGAATGCTCTCCAGCTCTTTCACATGCTCCGGGGAAATTTTCAGATATTCCAGGATGTAAGAGGCAAGCCGGCGGGAAAGAGATCTCGTCATTTCAGTTCCCGGGCGCATGCCCCCGCTCTGCAGGCAGGCCCGGTGGAAAAGCCCTGCCGCCCTGGGCGACTGCAGCATGCTGACTACTTTGCTTCCTCCGCCGGATTGCCCGAACAGCATCACATTATCCGGATCCCCGCCAAAGGCTACAATATTCTCATGAATCCACTGAAGAGCCGCCACCAGATCCGCCAGGCCGGCATTGCCCGAATATCTGTACTCCTCCCCATAGGCGGAAAGATCCAGAAAGCCCAGCACATTCAAACGGTGATTCAGCGTGACCACCACTACGTCCCCGAACCGGGAAAGCTCCTCCCCGTCATAGGCATAATGCTCCACACCGGATCCGGTCATCATCCCGCCTCCGTGGAACCACACCATAACAGGCTTTTTTACCCCTTTTTCAATACTCTGCGTCCAGATATTCAAAAACTGGCAGTCCTCGCTCTGTACGGTAAAATAATGCGGCACCGTATACTGATCATGAGGCACGCAGGTGAAAATTTCCGGGCAGGCATTCCCATAGGTAATTGCCTCTTTTACGCCTTCCCAGGGCGTTACCGGCTCCGGCAGATGGAACCTCTGCGCCTGTGCATAACGCACGCCGCGGAATATGCAGGTCCCGTCAGAAATAACACCGCGCAGCGTCCCCGCCTGTGTATGTACCTCGGCCCGGCCGTAATCCAGAATGACCTGGCTGGTTAATTTTCTTATATACATAATAATTCACTCCCACCATCTATTCTGCCCGGAAGGTCACTGTTTCCGCAGCTCCGTCTTCTGAGGTGAAGGTAACACGCACCTCTCCTTTACCCTCAACCATTACCGCTGCCAGCAAAAGGCCATTGAACATCCTTCTGCCCGGACTGGAATACAGGGATAAATCAAGCAGGTCTCCCGCATCCATCCCCACCAGATACGCAGGTCCTTCCACCTGGCAGGAAATCATCGGGCAGGCATCCGGTACAAACCGGCCTTCCCCATCCCTGGCGGACAGTTCTATCTGCACCAGGCTTCCCTCCGATATTTCCGTGTTTACCACGTCTGCTGACAGTCCAGCCATTTTTTCTGTGGTACACACCTCATCCACCGCTACAAGCTCCCCGTTCCGGAACCCTTCCGCACGCAGCACTCCCGGTTCATAGGCCACATCCCAGGAAAGATGAAGATCATTTGTTGTGGAACATTTATGGAAGCCTTCATTCCAGGCACGCACTGCCCCGTATCTGGGACACTGATATCCTCTGCTGCCCACATAGCGTCCATTTATGTATAGCTTAACTTCTTCACAGTTAGTATAGCAGATCACCTGTTTATAAACGCCCTCCTGACCCTCAAAATTCCACTGGGGCGCAAGATGAAGCGTAATTTCCTTCGTATTCCATATAGAGCGGAAATAGTAGAAGGTATCCTTCCTGAATCCTGCCGTGTCAAGCGGTCCGCACGGCGCGCCGCGTCTCGGCCATCTGGTTTCTCCCAGATAATCAATGCCGGTCCACAGATAATCGCCGGAAACAAAATCATGGCTGGCCGTGTAACGCCATAATGCTTCATGATGCAGTGTGGCGGTTGCGTAATTCCCGAACCATCCCTCCTGGGAATAGTCTCCGCGTATGCCTCCCGCGGAAGGATTTTCCGTGCCGATCATGCGGCGATCCGGATACTCTTTCCGATCCTCCTCATAGAAGGTTTCCGCCCGTTCTCTCCACCGTCCCACATAATTATAGCCCACCACATCCAGGGCATTTTCAAACTCACGCAGAGTACGGATCGGCTCCACTGCAGCAATATTATCACAGGCGGATGTAACCATACGGCTGGAATCCTCCTGATGGCAGATGTCCTGTAAAAATTTCAGTATTTTCACACCATCCACAGATGACTGCTCGGGAATTTCATTGCCGATACTCCAGATAACCACCGAAGGATGGTTATAGTCGCGTCTGAGCATAGCGGTTAAATCCTCTTTCGCATGATTTGTAAAGAACATGCTTGAACCGTATGCCAGGCTTTCCGAATAATAATTATCCGTTTTGTTCTTCGCCAGGAGCCATTCATCAAAAGCCTCGTCCATAACAAGAAAGCCCAGCTCATCACAGAGATCCAGCAGCACGGGAGCCGGCGGATTATGGGAACAACGGATTCCGTTACAGCCCATATCTTTAAGCTCCTTCAGCCTTCTCTCCCAGCTTTCCCGATAACCTACAGCGCCTGTCAGGCCGCAGTCGTGATGGACGCACATACCCTTTATTTTCACAGTCCCGCCGTTTAATAAAAAGCCCCTATCCGCGTCAAATACAGCTGTCCGGATACCTGCTTTGCAGGTAAAGGAATCCAGCTCCCGGCCGTCCGCAACAACGGTGCTCACCAGGGTATACAGATAAGGATCCTCATCCGTCCATAAATGAGGTGCTTCCACAGTCGGACGTACCATGCAGTCGCTGCTTTCACCCGGCTCAAGATACAGTGCAATCCCTGATGTGGAAACAAGCTTCCCGTCACGATCATATATTTTATGGAGAACCCCCACATTTTCCGCCGTGCTGCCGTCATTGACAACCTGAGCGCGGATCTGTAGCAGCGCCGTGTCCTGTTTCGGATAAATGCCGTTTGTGGCGCAGCGGACACCGAAATGGTCAAAGTGGATTTCATTTGTACGCACCAGGTAAACATCTCTGTATATGCCGGAGCCGCTGTACCAGCGGGAGTTGGGAACCAGATCGTTTTTCACGCGCACGGCCACCAGGTTTTCACCTTCCCGCACCAGCTTCGTTACATCCACATAAAAGGAGGTGTAGCCGTAGCCGTGGCCGCCTGCTTCCTTTCCGTTTACATAGACTGTGGAATCCATATAGATGCCCTCAAAATACAGGTATATCTTTTCCTTTTCCGCCGGACGTTCCATCGTAAAATGCTTTCTGTACCAGCCAATGCCTGATTTACCGTAGCCGCCTCCGCCGCCTGTTTTTTCATTTTCCTGCGGGGCATAATCCACGCTCCAGTCATGGGGGAGGTTTAATTTTCTGAAGGAATTTTCATCAGCCTCCTGTCCTGAAAACGTGGGATTGTCTTCCAGGATAAAATACCAGTCCTTGTTAAAATTCGTTGTTTTTCGCATATAAACTACCCTTTCTGACCCATAGGCCCATTTAATTATTTAAATACTAAATTCAGGAATGCTCTCAATGCCTTCCTCCAAAATGTCCAGTTATGTTCTCCGGGTATATGGAAAAAAGTGATTGGAAGCTCATATTCCTTAAAAGAATAACCGCTGTTCATTACTATGATCATTTCCTGACACTTTTTTTCTGCAATTAAATTATCTAAAATATAATTGGCCTTTCCACTCCAGAGCCAACTGGTCTCATCTTCACATACACCATGCTGCAAATAAAGAACGGGGTACAATTTATCGACATTTTCTTCATACAAAGGCGGTGTATAAATATAGGCATATTTTGTTCTTCCATTCACGGATGAATGATAAAGTTCAATGCGTACCGTCCCATGCGGCACTTCTCTTCTGAAATAGAAATCATCCTGTGTCTCCGGAATATCGAAAAAATTCATCATTCGAAAGCCGCCATAAAAACGTCCATCCGGATTTGAAACTCTTACTCCGTCTACAAACCAGTCACAATAATGGAATCCTGCAGGAATGCCGCTGAGTATTCTGGTAAAATACCCGTTTTCTTTTTTGAATAAAGGTATTTTATCGCTTTTAAACGAACCTGTAACTCCTGCCACTTCCACGCACTCCGCTGAGGGCGCATAAAAATTAAATTCAACATCGCCATTGTCAAATACATTCACCGCCTGAATTCGATCGATGTAGTGTAAAAAATCAATCCCTTTTTCTCCGCCTGCCGCCTGTTTGGCGATTGGTGAATAGGCCAAAGGATGTGACAACAGCGCTGTATTGGTAAGCCTCTTCATATCATAATTCCCCTTACGCTTTTTCTTCTATTTTACCATTCTCAGTTCATAAATAATTATGAAAAATTGCTTACAAATCTATTAAAGTTGCTTTTTCATTATCTTATTAGGAATAAATGCAAATTACATACTTGTACCTGCCGTTTTCATTCACCTTTTCATGTTTCATAAAGTGATTGTGTCTTCACTTTTTTTTGAATAATTATATAGATTTATTGCTCTTTTTTTGGAATAGTTGTCCTTGCTAAAAAAACAGCTGATAATTATAATTTAATAAAAGGATGATATTTAGAATCGTCTTTTGGCAGCATTTTACTAATTGTTCTTGTGTCATTCAATTCTGCTTTATAGAATTGGAACAGATACACAGAAAGGGGGATTATTTTGGAATTGCATTTAGTTAAGCAGGAACGTCATGAATTTTTCGGATTTGGCTGGACTTTCCATTATGGAGATCTGGATATTCACGAAGCAGAACAGGGAGAAAAAGATTTTTCACCGGTTACTCTTCCGCATGACTGGCTTATGGATTATGAAGCAAACGGGCCGGATGAAAAAAGCGGTTCTATGAACTGGAAATATGGGGTGGGAATATATCGTAAAAAATTCATTATTGATAAATCAAACAAAAATCGTATTATCAGCCTGTTGTTTGATGGTGTTTACCAGGATGCCACCGTGTATTTAAATGGGGAAAAGCTTGGAAATAATTACTATGGCTATATTCCTTTTGAATTTGATATTACTAATAAAGTAAATATAGGTGAAGTAAATACATTGCTGGTCAGGGTGGATAATTCCGCACAACCCAATACAAGATGGTATTCAGGAAGCGGAATCACAAGAGATGTCTGGATTTCATCACTCCCCCCTATACACGTGGCTTCTAATGGTACTTATATCGTAACGGACTCACTGGAGAATAATATTGCATCTTTATCAATTACAACAGAAATCAGCAACAGCGCGGCCGTTGATTCTGAGATTGAAATAAAGAATAAAATTTACAGCCCCGATGGTCTTCTAATTGCATCCATGTCCGAAAAAATGACTATCGGAGCAGGTCTCAACAATGCACTTATCAAACAGAATCTGTCAATAAGAAATGCCCTTCTCTGGAGTCCGGAGCACCCCTGTATGCACCAGATGATAACAGAGATTATAGTAGACGGTATCATAGAAGACCAGTACGTTACCCCTTTTGGAATCAGAACCCTTTATTTTGATGCCGACAAAGGTTTGTTAATCAATAAAGAACATATAAAAATACATGGTATGGCCATCCATAACGAAGCAGGACAATTAGGCGCCGCAGTTCCCATTAAAGTATGGAAAAGGCGTTTTGAAAAACTGAAAGGCATGGGCTGTAATGCAATACGGACAGCGCATAACCCGGCCGATCCTTTAATATTAGATTTAATGGATACTATGGGACTTCTATGCATGGATGAATTTTTTGATGAGTGGACCATTTGTAAATGGAGTAAGTCCAGAGGCACTAAAGAAGTCCCTCCCCGCGGTTATGCAGAACATTTCGACAGGCTGCATATAAAAGATTCCGAGACAATAATCAGGAGGGACAGGAATCATCCTTGTGTTATTTTATGGAGTGTCGGCAATGAATGTGAAGAGGTTAACACGGTAGACGGTTGGGAGGTAATGAAGGAGTTACGTGATATCTGTCACAGAATGGATCCCACCAGACCAGTTACCGAAGGTACTAATATGTTGGCTCATAACAGCAAATATACCTACGAAAAATTTATGGAATATCAGGATGTCCGAGGATTTAACTGGGTTAATATCTGGAATGACAGGGCGGAACTATTCTATGAACCGGATAAAATCCGTCATCCCGCCGCCCCTATGGTCATAACAGAAACAGGCGGCATTCCGGGAAGCCGGGGCAATTACCCCCTTCTTGACAGAAGGTCCGGTTCAAACAGCCCTTTCAAAGTTACACCCTACTATGCATGGCCGGTAGAAGCCAGTAAACATATGCGTTTTATAGAGACCAGAGATTATATTTCGGGTGTATTTTACTGGACTGGTGTGGATTATATGGGTGAGTCCCCCTATCCCTTCAGATCCGGCGAACACAGTCCTGTGGATCTGGCCGGATTTATAAGAGATAATTGGTATTTTTACCGTTCCATGTGGATGCGTAAGGAACCCACTGTACACTTGCTGCCTCATTGGAATATGGATGTTGAAAAGGGAAAAATCATTCCTGTTATCTGTTATACCTCCTGTCCTTCTGTAGAGTTGTTTTTAAACGGAAAAAGTTATGGTGAAAAAGCTTATTTGTATCCTGCGGTTGGAATTGATGAATGGCCCAATTTTGATCTGACAAAGCCATATGCCAATACTGACGATCTCTTCCTTTCCTGGGATGTTCCTTTCGAAGAGGGAGAATTAATTGCCATAGGCTACGACCGGGAAGGACATGAAATAGCCCGCCATGAGGTGCGCACTTTCAAGGAAGCAAAAGAAATAAATCTGAAATGTGATTCTGCTTGTATTAAAGCTGACGGGCGTGATATAGCTCAGCTTGAAATATCTCTGACAGATGAAGATGGGAATTTGGTAATGACCGCGGAAAACGAACTCGTTGTCAAAGTAACCGGTTCCGGGCACCTTTTGGTTCTCGAAAATGGAAACAGTACGGATCATACCATGGGAAAATGCGAAACCAGAAAAGTACATTATGGCCTGCTCCTCGCTGTAATACAGTCTAACCGGGACGAAGCCGGAACAATATATGTAGAAGTTGAAGGAAACGGCTTTAAACCCCGGACATTAGAAATCATTACAAAATAAAAACATACCTTCCGCATCCATAAATAATTCCCGCCCAAGAACCTAAAAAGTGTTTTGGGCGGGAATAAACTTTAATTTTCAATAATAACGGAATATTCAGGTATCAGCTCAACGCCCGTAATCTCGCATCCTGCCTCTACAGATAAGTCATAGTATACATCCTGACCAAAACAACAGGGAATTGTATGGGCGCTATCATATATTCGTATTTCTAACATTGCAGGATAGTGAAAACGGCGGAGAGGAATATTCCAGGGCTTACCCGTATTAAACCAATCGTCGATTAGCCGTTCTCCATCATATACCTCAGCGCGATCTCCCAGGAAGTGTACATTCAGGTAAATTTGGTTTACCAACTCCGATGACAAATGTTCTAAATTAATCTGATAGGAACGATACTTAATATTCCCGTTTTTATCCCTTTCTTCTCCTGTCAGCTCGAATTCTGCCCGCATCCTGCACACCGACAGCAATGCGCTTTCAGAGGGCCCTGCCATAAACTTTTTCACAGTTCCATCTTCATGATAAATTTTAATTTCCTGCTTTTCCTGCGTAATCAGCTTCTTTGTGCCATCTTCCTCAATAATACAGCTGTCTTCTCTTTCCACTACATATAAACCATCACTGAACAGGAATCCTCTGTCGGCTTCTGACTCTGTAAGTACTGTTACCCAATCATTACAGGGTATTGCTTCTATATGCGGTTTTTCATCTGAATACAGAAAAACTCTTTTGCCGAGCCTGCACAGAAGGCTGCAATTTGTTTTTTTAATTATAGTATCGCTTATCTTCAGTTCAATTGGAATAACATAACATCTGTCTGCAGCAAAATGCAAATGTTCCACAGAAAATTGTGTTCCATCAGGCAAATGGATATATATATTCACGTCCGGATGTTCCTCCATAAGGCGGTTCCTGACATGATTATTTACAAAAAGGAATCCTGTTTTGGAGGTATAGTTCCAGCGTAATGCAGCACGTATTGTTTTCATATCTTCCGCAGATTCAGGAACAGACGCCGGAAGAACTGTTTCAGCCTCTGCAATCTCCCTTTCAAAGGATGAAAGCAAAAGATGATACTTTTTTAAAACCCCGAAACTCTCATTTATTTTTCCCGCCTCATTAATACAGGCATCGAAATCATAACTCTTTCTCGGAACTGTAGTATTTCCTCCAATACTTTGTGCTTCATTCAAATACGAATATTTACCATCAGGATTAATGCCCCCATGATACATATAGTACCCGATTAAATTAGCGCCAGCACCGAGCACGCATATAATATGCCCCGCGTTATCAATAGCTTTTGAAACAGGTCTCCTGTGGCTTGTCACCTGCAGCCCTCCGCCAAGTTCGGCGGTCAAATATGGATAATCCCTCCGGATCGTTCCGTTTTTTTCATCAGCCTTATGGAAATCAGAACCTGTATTGGCATCATCACGATAAGGAATAAAAAGGAAATTTTCCATCGCGGGTAATTCTTTTGTAGAATTATCCCAGGGAGCATCCACATATCCGGATAACACCTGCAGTGTCTCATCTATCGTACACGCTCCGCCCCAGGCAGTCGCTGTATAATAGGGTGTATCCAATCCTGCTTTTTTTGCAAGATGCAACAATGTCTTCATATGCCTGGCCTGTTCTGCTTTATCGTTCGGGCCTCCACAATGTCCATATTCATTTTCCAGCTGAATTCCAATTACAGGACCACCCTCTTTACACATCATCCCCCGTGATTGTTCACCAATCTTTGTATAGAGTGTTTCTACAAGCGCCAAATACTTTGGATCATCTGTCCTTTTCTCAAAATCGTCTGCATACTGTACATAATCAGGAAAACCGCCATGACGGCACTCGCCATGCGCCCAGGGCCCTATTCTAAGCCATACCTTCATATCAAGCGCCCTGCACACATCCAGGAATTTCCTTAAATCCCTGCATCCTGAAAAATCCCATTCTCCTTGCCGTTCTTCATGATGATTCCAAAAAACATAGGTAGCAGCAATATTCACGCCTCCGGCTCTCATTTTCAAAATAGCCTCTTTCCATTCTTCCGGTTTCAAACGTGAAAAATGGATTTCTCCCATAACCGGTATAATACGTCTTCCATTAACAAGCAGACTTTTTTGATCCGCCTGATATAAATTACCGGCCAAATCTCTGCCTCCCATATTCAATAATTCTGGCGTATTCTTAACTGCCGGAATTTGAAACATTAATTTTTCCATTACAAATTAATCTCCATTTCTTAGTATTTTTAATTAAATTTTTGAAGTCTTTGTACTTGTCAGTTTTAGAATTCTTGCTTATAATATAATTCAATTAAATCCAAATTACATAATTTTTTGCCTGTTAATAATCAAAAATTGCGTTCAGAGGAAAATATGAAATCGGTTGAAGACAAAATCGACAAAAAGTCGGATTATTTTATTAATTCCCCGACAGATGCCATAACTGAATATTTTTTATATCCTACCCATTTAGGGCATTTTTTTTATCAGCCAGGTTACAGGCAGCATCGTATGCATTTTGACAGTTTTTTGCTTATGTATGTACTGGAAGGTTCACTTACTGTAGAATTCGAAGCTAAAAAATGGCCAGCTGAAAAAAACAATTTTATTCTTATTGACTGTTATCAGGAGCACAGTTACTATTCAGATACCGGCTGGGAAGCGATATGGATTCATTATGACGGATTTTCGGCACGCAAAATGTATACTATGATCGTAAGTAAGTTCAGCAATATATTTTCTCTTGATGATCCATTGCCGATTATGAATCGCATGGCAAAAATTTACCAGCCTTTTACTAAAAAGGAACCTGTAAGAGAAGTATTGCTTTCGAAATACCTCAACGATATCCTGACGGAACTTATTATTTACACACCTCTCCAAATAAAAGAAGTTCAACGTGCCTCTGCAATTGAAAACGCGAAAATATATATTCAGGAACATATACAGGAAGAACTAAGAGTTGAAGAACTTGCAAAAAAAGCGCTGATGAGCACCTATCATTTTATACGTGTTTTTAAAAAAGAAACGGATATGACGCCTCATGAATATATTATCAATTACAGACTCCGCATTTCAAAAATTTTACTTTTGGAGAGCAACATGTCAGTCAATGATATCTGTTATGAATCCGGCTTTTCCTCTGCCAGTATATTTTGTGCCGCATTTAAAAAAAGTGTAGGCCTGTCCCCAACAGCTTATCGAAAAAAAGGACGCATTGATTAGATGCGTCCTTTTTTTGTCACTATTGCTTTACCCCTTCACTGCTCCTATAGTCATTCCTTTAACGAAATAGCGCTGGACAAAAGGATACAATAGTACAATAGGACCGGTTGCAATCACCGTCATAGCCATTTTCATACTTTCCAAGGGAACGGTAGTAATTGCGATCCCGGATTTTTCTGCAACTAACCTCATCGCCTCCGCACTGCCCAGCATTCTCTGCAGATAATACTGAAGCATAAATTTATCCTCATCCGTTATGTACAGCATACAGTTATACCAGTCATTCCAATATGCCAATGCCGCAAAAAGACATAACGTAGCAATCAAAGGCTTGGACAAAGGTATAATCAATTTAATATAGATTGTAAAATCGTTCGCGCCATCAATTTTAGCCGATTCTGTTATAGATGCTGGTATTCCCGCCATAAATGATTTAGCAATAATCATATTCCAAACTGAAAAAACCATCGGAAGAATTAAAGCCATATAATTATTTTTAAAATGAAGATATCGCATACAAAGCATGTATGTCGGCACAAGCCCACCGCTGAACAGGGTTGTAAAAAAGAAGAAAAACGCAAACTTGTTCCTCCATGGAAAATCTTTTCTGGAAAGTACATATCCCGTCATAGTTGAAAGAAATACCGCCAAAAAGGTTCCTATTAAGGTAATACATACAGTTGTTCCATACGCACGAATAATCTGTTCCGGATTCTTCAGACAAAGGCCATAGCTTTCCAGGCTGAATACCCCTGTAGGAATAATTGGATATCCGTTTTTTATTAAGGATGTTTCCGGTGTAAAGGATGCCAATATAATTAAATAAAATGGAAGTAAGCAGATTATAGCAAAAATGCCGATAAATAAATAAGCAACTATATTAATGGAAATTACATCCGCACCAATGTGTATACGATTTTTTGCTGCATTTGCTTTGCGATTATTTTTCATACTGCCCTCCTCCTTTAATACAATGCATAATCAGGATTTGTTTTCTTTACTAATCCATTTGCACACATAATCGTAACAAAACAAAGTACTGACTGAAACAGGCCTGCAGCTGCCGATACTCCTACATCACCGGAAGAAATCAATAATCTGAAAACATAGGTGTCAATAACATCAGTTACAGACTCAAGTAAAGCACTTGATTTTACTGTCTGATAAAACAATCCAAAATCTCCTCTGAAAATATTTCCGATTGCCAAAAGTACCAGGGTCATCATCGTTGGTATCAAAGATGGTATGGTCAGATATCTGATTTTCTGCCATGCATTGGCCCCATCCAGCGAAGCTGCTTCAAACATTTCCTGATCCATAGACGTAATGGCCGCAAGATATACTACCGAGCCATAACCCGTCTGTTTCCACATTTTCAAAAAAGTCAGCAAAAACGGCCATGCGCCGGGAGAGTTGTATAAATCAAAAGGTTTTGCTCCAAGACTTGTAAGAATATTATTTGCAACACCTCGTTCGAAACTGAAAATATTATAAACGATTGCGCCTGCAACTACCCAGCTGATAAAATAAGGAAGGAACATAAATGATTGTGCTGTTTTCTTAAAAATTTTGCAGCGCAGTTCATTCAATAAAATAGCGCTTCCCATTTCCAGGACCACACCAAGTGATATGAATATAATATTATATAGGATTGTGTTTCTTGTTACCATTCCAAGTTTTCCTGAAATCATCAGTGCCTTAAAGTTATTGAGACCATTCCAGGGTGAAAAATAAATTCCGCCATTATAGTTATATTTTTTGAATGCCAGTACAACACCCGTCATAGGAATATAGGAAAAAATCACCACATACAAAATTGCTGGAAGCAGCATCAGAAGCAGTATCCAATGTCTTTTCACTGTTTTTAAAAACGGTGTTTTCACTGGTTTCACTTTATTTATCCCATCCATTGTTTTTCCTCCGCCAATGCATATTTAATGAAAAATGGCGGGGTATCCGCCATTTTTCTTACTCATTTAACGAGCTGCAAGCCATTCATTATACTGTTTAAATAACTCTTCCTCAATCGTTTTTATCCCGGCCCCGTCCAGTTTGGCATTCATTTCTGCAAGGTATGCATCTACATCATCTACCAGGCCTAACTGAAGCGACGGAATATAATCACCAAGGATTGCTTTACATGCAGATGCATAATCAGACACTTCTGTATCATTAAATACGAAAGTTATCGTTGGATTGGAAGTTATCCTCGGTTCCCAGGAATCAACCATTTCCTGTTCACGCGGTTCCACTCCGGTTTCCTTGTAAATTCCATTATTTATCCCCCAGGATAAAGAAACACTGTTTGGAGCATATGCTTCCACATTCGCTGCTTTAGCATAATTAAACCCGTCAATCGTATAATGATCATTTTCAAAGCCCAGGGTTATAAGTCTGTTTACGTAGGTATCCATCTTCAGGATATCAAGTATCATAGCCGTACGTTCAGGATTTTTTGAAGCTGCTGCAATAGCAATATCCGAATTATTGTACTCCTCGCAGGCCACAATATTTTCTTTTGTCAAATCATAGGCCGCACACTTAACACCTTCATTCTTTTCGGCCATCCTCATATAATTAAACACAGTACCGTTCCAGGCTATGGAAGCTCCCTGCAGTGCGCCAAACGCATCATCATCGGAAATTGTATTGGAAAGTGCGCCGCGGGACCAGCAGCCTGCATCAGCTAAAGTCTTCATATCCTTTGCAAATTTAACAAATGATTCTGAATTCCAGCATAGTTCAATATCATCAGTAGAGGGCAGTTCTCCTTCTTTATATTCATATTGATAATGTAAATAATTATCCTTGAGAATATAAAAAACATTATATTGCTGACGGTATACTTCCCAAAGTTCCGCATTGTTTCCTGAAGAAGCCTGTGCAAGTATGCCTGATTCCGGTGTTTCTTTTTCTGCAATTGTAAGCATAAAATTCATATAATCCGACCAGTTGTCCAACTTCTCTATGCCGTATTTTTCAGCTAAATCCTGACGGATTGCAACAATTTTAGTGTCCGCTTTTTCAGCGTTGCAGGGAATTGCAACAATCTTACCATCGATTGTGGCTTCCGCATAACTTGTCTCTGCCTGATATTTATTTGTTAACGGCATATTCTTTGCTACAAAATCTCTGTCAAACGTATAGAAAGAGCCTTTTGCCGCTTCAGTATACATATAACACCATGGAGCTGTATAAATTGCATCCACTTCTTCACCGCCTGCCAGAACCAGTGAATATTTTGTACCGTAATCAGCCCAACTCATAATCACTGTTTCAAGCTTGGTATTAAAAGGCTCCAGGTATTCGTTAACAGCTGCCATAACCTTATCCCAGTCCTGAGGCGTATCACCAATTAAATATAAATAAACAGTATAGGGCTTGCTTAAGTCAACATTTGTATACATTTCCGGTGTTGCTTTAACCACTCCGTCTGTCAATGAAGCCGGAAGTTCCGCTAATACATCAGCCGCAGGTTCTGCTGCATCTACTGCTTCTGTACTTTCCTGTGCTCCTCCTGTTGCCCCTCCTGTTTGTTTACTCGTTCCTCCACATGCTGCCAGCAGTGAAAGTGCAAGCACAGCAACAAGTAAACACGATAACCTTTTTTTCATAAACTGTGTCCCCCTTTATTTTTTCACTAATTTTTGCTAAATCTTAGCAATGTTTTATATAGATAATATAGCATTAACTTATTCTGTTTTCATTCTTATTTTTGCTTATTTTTATAGAAAAATTGCTTTCACACAATCATAAATTATGAAAAAATGTTGGGAAATCCATATTATAACCAAGGGTATAGTTTTCTTTTTCTCCTTTCCATTCAGCATAGGTATGATCCCGTTGCAGATAAATAATCATAGTTACTCCTTACTAAATTTTAAAATATAAATAACCCTGTCGTTTTCGTTTTAATTGATTGGATTATATGATTTATTTATTCCTTCAATATTTATTCTATAATCAATATATTATTTTGCTAAATTAATAAATCTGTGCTAAAATGATTTCAATATACCTAATTCGTCTCTATAGCTATAATCAACAGCAATTTTCTTATTACTCAGAAAATCTCATATAATGAACAGAATTTTAGCTATAATCCTTTTGTTCATTTATGATATTTTTATATCAGAATTATTTTCTACATATCAAAAGGAGGATTCTATGGGTACTTTTAAAAATCTTGACAAGCTGCTTGATTCGTTTACACAGGGTTCGATTCCCGGCTGTGCCTGTGTCGTCATGCAGAATCATGATATTCTCTACGAAAGCTATTCCGGCTTCGCCGATATCGAAAAGGGGACTAAAATCAACGAACGTTCCATTTTCCGCCAGGCGTCCACAACAAAACTTTTTACTTATGCCATCGGCATGATGCTGTTTGAGGAAGGGGCGTTCCGTTTCACGGATCCGATATATGATTTCCTGCCGGAATGGCAAAATACTACCAAATATGTGCAGCTTCCGGGGCGCGCAGCCCAGGTGGTTCCTGTGGAGCATCCCATTACTGTAAAGGATGCCTTTACCATGTCCTGCGGCCTTCCCTACTGTATGAGACCGCTTGATCATGTGACGGATAATCCTACCGTCAATGCCATGTCCGAAGCGGTAAGGCCCTATTGTAAAGATGGGAAAATCCCCACACTGCGCGACGAGGTCCGCGCCATGGGCTCCGTTCCGATTATGTTTGAACCCGGCACCCATTGGCTTTACGGGCTGGGAAGTGAAATTGTGGGAGCTATTGTGGAAGTAATCACAGGAAAATCTGTGCGTCAGAACATGAAAGAAAGGCTGATTGATCCCCTTGGCCTGAAGGATACCGCAACTTTCCTGGATGAGGAAATGATGGGCCGACTGGTCACCTGTTACCAAATCACTCCTGATAAAAAGAAAGAGCCTATGCCCCGGGAACTGGACGATATCATAAAGATCGGCTGTGCTCCGGAATACTCCAGAGCCAACTTAAACTGCAGCTGCAGGGATTTTGCCGTATTTATGAGCATGCTGGCAAACGGCGGCCGCTACAAGGGTGAAAGTCTTCTGGGAAGGAAGACCATTGACCTGATGAGAACGAATCAGCTTGGGCCGGATCAGCTCAGGGATTTCTGGCATTATAACGGCGTGGATATTCTCGGTTATGGCTATGGAATGGGAGTACGGACCCTGATGGACAAAGCCCCCGGCGCATCCAACGGCTCGCTGGGCGCCTTCGGCTGGTCCGGCGGTTACGGCTCCTGGGCGGAGGCCTCTCCTGAAGATCATCTCTCTATTGTTTATATGCACAATACGCAGGGAGAACATAATGAGCTGTTTCATGTGAAGGTCCGGGATGTTGTTTATGGGTGTATAGAATAAACATCTGTTTTATGCATTTATAAGGGGCTATCAATTCCTGACAGCCCCTTATCTTATTTCAAATATTATAAAAAACTTTTTTGTATCTATTAGGAGCTGATTTTAAAACAAATCCAATTAAAGGAAGTTGTGAAATCAGTTATTACAGTACCTGCTAAAAACACTTATTAAAAGTATTCTCCAGATATTTACCTGAAATCCATGACGAACAATTATATTCTCCTGCAGACAAAATCTATTACCGCCTTTTTTATTTCATCATCTTCGCCATACATACTATTATTATTGCAAAGCAAAAATGATTTCACACCCTGTTCACTCATTGCCTTAAACATACGAACGCTCTGTCCCATAGGAACCTGAATGCCGCACTCATATATTCCATGAACAAAACATGTTGGAGCACTGTTTCTGGTTACCTTGGAAATCGGGCTGGCATCATTTGTCCGTTTTACTAGTTCGCGGTAAGAAGAATCATTCCAATGAAGTTTTACATCTCCGAGTCCTTTTCCTTCTCCAGAGTGTCCAATCATACATCCCAAAGGTGCAAAAGGACCGTCTGACTGAAGAATTTTTTCGGGCTGGTTCGGCCATATTTCAGCGGAGTCTTCTGCAAAATGAAAATAATCTGTAAACCCAAAATATACAACTGCCGCATTAATTCGGCAATTTTCCTCAAGGCAGCCTCCCACAACGCCTTCCATATCCGGACTACCATTACATGCGGCGAGCATTGCCGCCAGATATCCTCCCATGGAGCCGCCGATTACGCCAAAACGCCGGCTGTTTAGATGCAACTCTTTGTTATGAGCTTTTATATAGCGTATACAAGCCCTAACATCATCATCCGGCATGGGCCAGATATTCGGCGGCGAAAGCCTGTAATCCAGAGAAGCAATTACATATCCCTTATTCAGTAAATCCTCTGTTATTGGATCAAAACTGTGATGATGTCCTCCATATCCATGAATATTAATAATACATGGGTAATTTTCCCGCCCTTGTTCCGGGTACAAAAGTGTAACACGTAAATCCATGGTCTTGCCAATCTGTAAATTAGGATTACCTCGCACACCTTTCATCAAAGGTACTGTAGCTATATATAGTTCTTTTCTCTTGGCAATTCCCTGCCATGCCGGAACTTCCGGAAGAGATGGAAGGTATTCCTGATTTTTTCTAAAGAAATAGCGTCTGGGAAGCTTTTCACGTGCATAGAATGTAGAGCCGTTCAAATCTGCCCATACCTCTACAAAATTTCCACTGACTTGTTTTTGAACTGTAAAATCAGAAGTTTCATAGATTAATGTATTATCGCCTTTTGGATAAACCTGTCGGCATGGATACTCATAAAACTTATCATTTTCTTTCAAATAAACAGCACTTCTAAAAATATACAATGTCCTCATTTTTTCATGAAATACTGTTATTTCTGGTTTAATGATAGGAAGAACCAAGTTTGACGGAAATTCCTTCCCATAATGAAAGTATACAAAAGCTCCCTCCGGACAAAAGTCTTCCGGCTGTTCAAACCCGCTGCCTCCGCAGGAAAGAGTAATTCGGATCCTGCTTCCTTTTCCGATTATTCTGGATAATGCTTCCAAATGAAAACTAAGCTTCAGCGGAGAATCCTCTTTTAGCTCCACTCTGTCTTCTTTAAAACCTCGATGATAAGGAATTCCTAATGAATTATAAATTGTATTCGTATGTGTTTTTGCATGAGATGCCCGAATCATCCCCTCACTTAAATAATGACTTACACCATCCGGAGTTACCTCTTCCAGACATGCAATAAAATTTCCATCCTTATTATTGGAAGTCACGTATAAATGCAGAATGGGGATTCCTGTTATTTCCATTTGTTCCGGAATCGGAGCTGAAGTAAAGCAGACCGCCTTCCTATCATATGCAGTCATATCCTGCCTGTTATCCCGATTCATCCTCCCCATCCCGCCATATATGGAAAGATCATCTCTTACCATATATTTATTCCTCCCGTTCTCTCCGGGCTCCAGCGTTGTTTTTCCGTTTTTCCCTAAATATAAGCACGAAAACATTGTTCCTTCTACAGGGAAATCTGCTTCATAATGCCACTGTCCCCCTTCACGTTCAATCGTATAGTATCTTACCGGAGGCTCATGCCTGTATGGATCCTCTTTTTCTTTCAGATAGGCATCAAAAAAATGAATATATTCCTGTACCCAGTCCAGTGTACCTCCCGGATACTCTCTGCACTCATGATAAATTCCGGTATGCATCCATGGTCCAAGTATCAGTTTGCCTCCCCAATGCTTATATGTCAGGATTTTATTTGTACATCCAGGATCAAACCATGCCCCCGTATGCCAGACAAAGGCCTTGCCAAATCTGATGCGGTCCATCTTTTCCCAAACCGGAATATCCAGATTAGGTTTGTATCCTAAATCCGGATGAATACTGTCCCTGTACATATTAGGCAAGTATTGCGCCAGAAATGGAAGATTACTCATATGCATCTTTGCTGCAGCTCTCGCCATCGGATAATCAGGTCCCGGATCCTCATCTACCGGATCGCCCAACAGAACCTGTGGACTTTCTGCAATTCCATGCGTCATATAGCTTACTCCATTAGGATAATTTTGATCATAAATATCCATACTGCAGTCACATGGAATTGCTGCGTATAATGAATCCGGTTCTTCCGCCAGCACCAGTTCCTGACTCATCCCATAATTAGATCCCCCATACATCCCCACTTTTCCGCTGCACCACTGTTCTGCCGCAAGAGTATCACATACCTTTTTTATATCTTTTCCATCGTATAGTCCAAAAAATCCATCATTTGTGCCAAAAGACGCACCAGAACCTCTAACGTCCATAAACGCAACCGCATAGCCCGCATTCAGGAACCGATGTACTGCATCTTTTTCCTGTTCATAAGCCATTCTTCTGGAAGTATAACCAGCTTTCAATAAAAGCGGCACCCTCTCCTCCGAAATCGGTAAATAAATGTCCACCGCCAATTTTGTTTGATCATTCGCCTCAATATATTTTGATATTCTTGAAAAAGAAGGTTTTTGAATCACCCCTTAATTCCCCCTATTACAATTCCCTTTACAAAATATTTCTGGAAAAAGGGATAAATAATTAAAATCGGTATAACTGCAATCACAGCGATGCCCATACGCACTCCGGACGTCGGTACGCTCAGATTCGATTCTCTCAAAGCAGCCACATTTGAATTGTTTGTAAGAAAATCCGCATTAGCCATCATAGTATTCAATACATTTTGTATTGTATATAAATCTGTGCGCCTTACCAAATAATAAAGGCCATTAATCCAGTCATTCCAATATCCCAATCCAGCAAGCAATCCAAGGGTTGCTACCATGGGCTTTGACAGCGGTGCTACAATACGGAACATAATTCCAAGCTCACTGCAACTGTCAATTCTAGCCGCTTCAATAATTCCATCCGGTATATTTGATGTAAAATAAGTCCTTGCCAAAATTACCGAATATGCTCCCAGCATTAAATTGGGAAAAATTAGTGCAAATATCGTATCCCCTATTTTCATCACATTTCCCCAGATAATATAAGATGCTACCATTCCTCCATTAAAAAGCATAGTAAAAAAAATGAAAAAAGATAAAAAACCTCTTCCAGGCAAATCCTTCTTTGACAGCATATACCCCAGCGACAACGTTAAAAATACATTTAAAGAAGTACCAAGCAATGTAACCAAAAAGGTCATGCCATAAGCTTTTAAAATTTTTCCTGCTGCTGAAAATAAATATTGGTAAGCTGTAAAACTGAATCTTGCCGGAAAAAAAGAATAGCCATTCAAAGTCAATGTAGTTTCGTCCGTAATCGAAGCCATAATCAGTAATATAAATGGTAATATACATGCACATGATAATACCGTCATAATAATATTCACAAATATTTTGAAAAACTTATTTTTTCCTGCCATATCAATCTCCTAAAATAATGCACTGTCTTTTTCAATTTTACGTACAACGGCATTGGCGCTCAGGACTAATAAGAATCCCAATATAGACTGTAAAAAACTTGCTGACAGGGAACGTCCAATATCATGGTCCTCCATAAGAGCTCTGTAAACATATGTATCAATTGTTGTAGTTGTGCTGTACAGCATACCGCTGTTCTGGGGGACCTGATAAAACAGCCCGAAGTCCGAACTGAACATTCTGCCAAATCCCATAATTGTCATAATGATAATTGTGGGTTTAAGAAGTGGAAGCGTTATTGCTGTAATTTGTTTCCAGGTACCGGCCCCATCAACTACTGCCGCTTCGTAATATGCTTTATCAAAACCTACAATTGTAGCATAATAAACGATACTCTGAAAGCCAAACGCCTTCCAAACCTCAACGATTGTCAATATTACAGGCCAATACCCCGCTGATGTATACCAGTTAACCGGCTCTGCCCCCAAAAATGCCAGTATGCTTTTGTTTATAAATCCATTTGTATTGCTCAGGAATGCAAATACAAGGTATCCGACTATCACCATAGACATTAAATGCGGAATCAGAATAACGGTCTGATATATTTTTTTTGCTCTGTGGCCGGTAACCTCGTTTAAGAAAATAGCGATGGTTACCGCCACCAAAAGATTCAGCAACAGAAAAACAATATTATATAAAACCGTATTTCTGAACATAATTGCGGCCCATTTAGAGTGAAAAAGATATGTAAAATTCTTTAGCCCATTCCATGGGCTGCCAAAGATACCCTTGGCAAAACTATACTTTTTAAATGCCAGTACAAGACCTATCATTGGCATATAATTGTTAATTATTAAATAAACTATACCAGGCAGTGCAATAAGATAAACCGGTAAATATCTCTTGAACCTGCGTTTCAGCGGTGCCTGTGTTCTGACTGGCGCACTGTTTTTTGCTTTCATTTCTATCTCCATTCCATTTGTCATAACAACGGCGACAATAATTATTTATTATTTAGAAAAGCATCGTATTGTGCCTGTTTTTCTGCAATCACGCTGTCAATACCTGCTGCTTTCAATTCCTTTTGAAATTCAGGCAACATAGTATCAATATCCACTTCCGCATAAATTAATGCAAGAAGATACTCATCAACAACATTCGCTACCGCGGAATATTCATCATAAACGCTGCTGTTATCAAATACAAAGCCCAGACCGTCTGTCACCTTACATGTACGATTGCTTTCCAGCATATTGCTGAAATAAGCCGAATTATCTGTTTCAAAGGGATACGTTAATGTACCATTAGGAAAATAAGTAGCACAACCTGCAACCCAGTTAACATTGGAAAGATCCTTACCATCCGCAAACCATGAACATCCATTTTCATCTACCACATAATGACGTCCCTCTATACCCTGCGCCACGAATTTTGCAACTACGGGATCCGTATACAGAAGAGACAGCATCTTCATTGCTGCATCTGGATACTTACATACAGAAGATATATAATACAGACTACCGCCAGACGATGCATTTGCAACCGGCTCATTAATTTTAAATACTACATAATCACCATATGTATTCATACTTGACTTTACTGCTTCAATACTATATCCTCCGCAGAATTCCCCTCCTGCAACACCATTTTTTAAATTAGTCGCTACTGCTCTGTCAGCATTAAGCGGATCGGTAAGAAACAAACCTGCATTTTTCCATTTTTGAGCATATTCTAAATAGTTCATAAATGTTTCTGATTCATAAAAATTTACCACTTCAGCAGTATCAATTCCTCTGTTCAAAAGTACTCCTTCATATGAACTATCTCCCATATTATCAACACCAATACCATAACTCACAGTCGCATCAATGAAAAAGCAGAGATCCGGAAAAAGTTCTTTTGCTTTAATAAGCATATCTGTCAATTCATCATAATCCAACATTTCCCCTTCTTTATCTGCTACTCCGATTGACTCTGCAATATCTCGACGTAATGCATAACAGTTGGATGTGGCATGTGAACTGACAACAGGAAGTCCATATTGTATACCGTTTAACTGGCCGCACGCAAGAAACTGTTCTCCAATCATATCTACAACCTCTGGATACTGTTCCAAATATTCATCAAGTGGAATACATTGTTCATTTGAAACTGCACCAGTCAGATTTGTGTAAAAACAATCTGTGAAAATATCAATAGGATTATCAGATGATGTCAGCATCAACGTCAATGTCGTCCCAATATTTCCCAGCTCAAAATCAACAATATTAGCAAGAACTCCCGCGTTAATGGAAATCAGATAATCATTTAACGCCTGATTTACAATATCCATATCAGTCACGCCCTGCAGAGTACATATTGCAAAAGAAACTGTTGGCCATTTGTCAGGATCCGATTCTTCTTTTTTTACTTCGCCACTGCCTGGTGTAGTCTTTTCTTTCTCCGCTGTCATCGGGGCGGTCTTTGAGCATCCAGAAATCAATGAACAGCACAATACAACTGCCAATAATAAACTCACTATTTTTTTCATATAATTTTTCTCCTTTAATCCTTTAGTAGTTCTGAAATAAGTGCTGCCATATTGGGACTCAGCGAACAGGGGTGTGTGTTAATATACATAACATGCTCTCTTTCACTGATATATTTTCCCAAATGCTGTGCAAACCATTTTATAGAAACATATAAAATGCCTTCATGTGTTTCTGCCTGCCGTTCCATACAATATATACGATTATTGACAACAACGCCAATGCTTCCTGCAGCTACCTGCATGTATTCTCCCTTCGGGCTAATCAGTTCAGCATATTCTCCATCTGTTTTTACCATATACCCCAAAATTGCAAGAAAGCTTACCGGAACATAAAGCACATCTTCAAATCCATCCGGTGTTCCAGGAGGAAGGCCTAATTCTTCTATCCTGTCCTGCCATTCAAATGTAACCTTGACATAGTAGCTGCGGCTGCCTTTCTCATCAATATGCTGTTTTCTGTTCCCAATATAAGCAAAAAGCTTTCCGTCCGATAATGCAACAGCATTTTCATCATATCCCGTTTCATCAGGAACCGTATATTCAACTGTTCCATCTTGTTTCCGACGCAGGCCAGAGAAAAAACAACTCCACATAGTATCCGCGCTATCAAAGGTCTGGCCATGTCCACGACCAAGCACTTCCCTAAAAACTACCGGTGCCAAACCGCCATCGTAAAATGCCATATTTTCATTTCCGATAATTCTCAATTTAGGATAAGGATTTACCTGATTTACCGTAATCCAAAATGAAAGATTACGCATTTCTTTAGATTCCAGACGGCTTGAAGGCCTGTCTTTTGCCAGCATTCCAATATCATTGTTAGAACAAAAATCAATATACGCAGGAACAAATGTCTCATGTTCACCCGGATTTCCTTCCGCGTCAAAAAAAGAATCCGCCGAGGCAGGCCCATTAGACTGACCTATTCCAGCAAGCATACCTCCATGCCTGATTGCAAAATTCATCGTAAAAAAGTCTCCCATGGACATACCCTGCATAAAAATTCTGCTGAGATCTATATTATACCGTGAACATATATCGTCAATTATCGCTTTCATCTCACGTACAAGCAAGTGTTCCGCAGGTGTATAAATATCAAATACCAGATTAAGTATATCTGCTTTTTTCCCTTTTTCTGATGCATTGTCATAATACGCTTTTCTTTCCTCCTGTGTTGGAAAATGCCAAGCGTTCGGATTAATATCCGGAAAGATTACAATGAACCCTTCTCTATCTGCCACACAACTCCATGAAGTTGCATGGCACTGCATCCACCCCGTATGTCCGCCTCCCGGACGGCTTATAACCAGAGGAACAGGTATTGTCCCGTCATAAACTGCCGGTACATATTCGGTCCAGGAAGAAAGAACATCATCAACCAGTCTTTTTTCTATGTGAGGAAGATTTTCAGAGGTAACATGTGAATTTTGATCATATACTCCTTTAGTATTTATAATCTGCCCAGACTTAGGGTATACCTGGTTGGCATCCACATCAATACTTTCACCCGCTAACAGATAAATTTTTTCTTTCTCCTTCATTTATTTCCTTTCTCCGGCCCTCTGATTTATTTGCTTTCAAGAAATTTATTCAGCTGTTCCTGCTTTGCATCTATCACCTTTTCTATACCAGCATCCCTTAATTCTTGCTGGAACTCAGGCAGATAGCTTTCATAATCTATTTCGGCATAAACCAACGCTTTCAAATATTCATCGATTACTGTGGAGACCGCAGAATATTCATCATAAACTTCACTGCTGTCAAATACAAAACCCACCGCATCTGTCACCTGGCAGTCCTGATTGCTCTTAATCATATCCTTATAATAATTCGGATTTGAGGTTTCGAACGGATAAGTTAAAGTTTTGTTCGGAAAATAAAATTGTGATCCTGCACACCAGTTCACCGTAGTCAGTTCTTTCCCTGCCGGATACCACGAACAGCCATTTTCATCTAATACATAATGAATATCTTTAATTCCCTGAGCAACATATGTTGCCACCACTGGATCCGTATACAGCAATGCAAGCATTTTCATTGCAGCATCCGGATTCTTGCAGACGGAAGAGATAAAATAAGCACTTGAACTGGATGATGCATTCACAAGCGGTTCATTCAGCTTAAACATTGTAAATTCATATCCATAAGTACTTATACTGGTCTTGGCATCTTCAATACTGTAACCTCCAAAAAATTCTCCGCCTGCCACTCCTGTTTTTAAATAAGAATTATCAATGGTCTGGTTCAGAGGATCTTCCAGAAATAACCCTGCATCCTTCCACTTTTTTGTATAACGAAGATATGATAAAAACTCTTCAGACTCATAATAATTTACCACCTCTGATGTATCCAGCCCGCGATTCAACAAAACTCCCTGAAGCGTGCTGTCTCCCATTGTATCGATATTCGTATTACATCCGGTTACTGAATTGATGATAAAACACATTTCCGGATGTGCTTCTTTGGCTTTCAGCAAAATTTCCGTCAATTCATCATATGTCAGTACTTCCCCATCTCTGTCAGCCACTCCAATTTCATTCGCTATATCTTCTCTTAACGCATATCCTGAAAATCCTGAGTATGCACCAACTACTGGAAGTCCGTACTGTATTCCGCTTATCTGTGCAAAGGGAAGATATTCTTCACCTATAACATTCACTATTTCCGGATATTTCTTAATATAATCATCTAGTGGAATACACTGTTCATTATTAACTACATCAATCATAGTTGAATAAAACATATTTGTAAAAATATCAATAGGTGTATCCGAAGATGACAGCATCAATGTCATTGTTGTACTTAAATTACCAAACTCAATAGGCACTATGTCCGCCAGAACACCTGCATCAATGGATACCAAATACTCATTAAGCTTATCCACTACCAAATCAACATCCGTAATTTCCTGTGTAGGAAGAATTGCAAACGTTACCGTCGGCCACTTTAATGAATCAGTTATCGTTCCCTCCATTTCCGCTATAGATACTTTTTCCCCGTCATTGCTATTTTTCTCCGCTGCAGGAGCAACGCAGCCTGCCAGAAGCAATCCGCTCATCGCAACTGCCAAAAATAAACCAATTATTTTTTTCATAACTTATCTCTTCCTTTTTTGCCTTTCAATGGTAATATCCTTTAAAAACTCCCTGATGCATATTTCCCACATGTCCCACTCATGACCCAGTTCATACGTATCAAAATCTGTAATTACTTCAGCGCCATTCTCCTGCAAAAGTTCTGCATACAGCAGCGAAAATTCGCACACATCCTCCGTTCCATTCATCATAAAAAACTTTGGAAGGCGTTCTTGGCGTGAGCCGGCCGCTTTCACCGGTTCAACCAAATCCGGTATCAGATTTGCTGCCAATTCATCATGGGACAGAGTTATTCTGTCTGCCTGAAACATTTTCTGATTAAACAAATAGCCCGAAAATATTCCAACTTCCGCAAAATGTTTTGGATAAGTAACACCATAATATGCAGCACCATATCCGCCTAATGACAGTCCCGCAATATATGTATCTTCTGTATTGGACGAAACAGGAAAATAGCCTGTGACAATATCATTTAATTCAGACATCATAAAAGTCTCAAAGTCTTCAACCTTAGGTTTTTCCCAAGCCATCCCCGGATAGGTTATCTCTGCTTTCCGCCAGCATGTATTTCTGGAAAAAGGCATAACCACTGCTATTCTGGCTTTTTGTGCATAACGTTCTATCGCCGTGTGACGTATCCATGGTGTTCCATCACCGCCATGCAATAGATAAAGAACCGGATATTTCTCTCCTGTCAGGCCGTCAGGAAGCAAAATATCCACACTTGCAGGATACCCTAGAGCCTGAGAAGGAAATTCACATTTCATAAACATATCTTTTCTCCTCCCAAATCATCTTATTTATCTGCCAGAAAAGCATCATACTGTGCCTGCTTCTCTGCAATAACTGTCTCAATACCCGCAGCTTTCAATTCCTGTCTGAATTTTGGTAAATACTCATTCACATCCACCTGATGATAAATAATAGCTTTCAAATACTCTGTTACTACATTCGCGACTGCCGAATATTCATCATAGACACTACTATTATCAAATACAAATCCTAATCCCTCTGTAATTTCACATTCAGCATTACTTTTATTCATACCTTTATAATAATCAGCATTGTCTGTCTCAAACGGATAGGTAAGAGTCCCATTGGGAAAATAAAAGAAAGTTCCGGCGCACCAATTAACATTAGATAAATCTTTTCCTTCCGGATACCACGAGCAACCATTATCATCTACCACATAATGAATACCTTCAATGCCCTGCGCAACGTATGTGGCAACTACAGGATCCGTATATAACAGAGCGAGCATTTTCATAGCGGCATCTGGATGCTGGCTTACAGAAGAGATAAAATAGGCACTGCCACCAGAAGAAGCATTTGCAATAGCATCATTGATTTGGTAAATAACAAAATCCCCGTACGTATTCATGCCGGATCTGGCAGCTTCTACACTATATGCACCGAAGAATTCACCTCCGGCGAGTCCGTTATTCAGCATTCCGGCAATTGTATTGGAATTATTCAGCGGATCATCCGCAAACAGCCCGGCCTCCGACCATTTCTTGGTATAATCCAGATATCTATTGAACTCATCTGTTTCAAAATAATTTACGATTTCATTCGTATCTACTCCTCTGTTTAATAGAACACCTTCATATGAGTTATCTCCAAGTGTATCAATGCCAATCCCCAGACTGACTCCTGCATCTGTAAAAAAACACAACTCTGGATAAGCCTCTTTTGCGTCTATCAGAATTTCTGTCAAGTCGTCAAAAGTAATCTTTTTCCCATCCAAATCGTCTGCACCAATGGTTTCTGCAATATCACGGCGAAGAGCATAAGTATTCAGTGATGCATATGCATTTACAATTGGCAAACCATATTGAATACCTTTCATCCGACCAAATGGAAGAAACTTTTCCCCAATTACATCAATTACTTCCGGGTACTCTTTGAGATAATCATCAAGAGGAACGCACTGATCATTTGCAATAATATCATTTAATGTGCCATAGAATAAATTGGTAAACAAATCTATGGGCTGTTCCGTAGAAGACAGCATCAATGTCAGTGTTGTTGACAGATTTCCGGCCTCCAGACACAAAATATCAGCATAAACTCCTGCATTAATAGATTCCAGATACCCATTTAACGCATCATTAACCATTTGAAGGTCCGTAACTTCCTGTAATGGACAAATTCCCAAGGTAACAGTCGGCCAATCTGACGTATCTGTTTTATTTTCAGCTTTCTCGGTCTCTGTCTCACTCTTTGACATCGTTTCTAAAGCTGCAGTTTCAACATTCCCACACCCTGTAAGCAGTGTACAGACCATCACAGTCACTAACAGTAACCTTAATCCCCTTCTCATAATTTTCTCCTTTCAAGACCTTAGATAAGATTTAACATCTTTTCTTTGATTATATTGGGAACAAGAAAAAAGAAATAGCCTTTTTCTATCCAAAACACTTACACTTTCTGCCAAAAAAGGCATAGGAAAAATCCTATGCCTCATCCTTGATTCAGTTTATGAATTATTTCTATATTCTAATGGAGTGCACTTTTCTACTGCCTTAAAAGTTCTGATGAATGTATTGTAATTCTCATATCCTACATGATCCGCTATTAAAGTTACTGTCATCTCCGTTTTCGTCAGAAGCATTTTTGCCATCTCCATCTTTTCATGGACTATTGCTTCCTTTATCGAATATCCCGTACGCTTTCTAAATAGCTTTGTCAAACTTTCAGGAGTCCTGCATACATAATCAGCAATCTCGCTTACAGACATCGGTTCATCAACATGTTCCTTAATGTATTTTACAACAATATCAATAACATCTTCACATTCATCTGACTTTTGAGCGAGCACTCCTGCGATATAATGTACCATTTCTCTAAATTTCTCTACATTGCTATAAGAATTCATATACGTGGAGTAATCCCACGGCTCTTTAAATATCTCCTGTGAAGGAATATTGCATTCTATCAGATATCTTAATAGAGTCCTGCTAAATGCCTGGTGAAAAGGTATCATAAAATAAACATTTATCTGTTCTTTATTTTTATCCAACATATTCCATATGGAGTAGCAAAATTGATTATATTCGTGCATGGTCAACATTTCGTGCCATAGTTTCGCCTCATCCTCAAACGAATACTCTTTCACCATTGGAGAACCTTCATCGGTCTCCCACATCACTTTTTCTCCTTTAGGTACATAATGAGAAATATACTTTTGTAAACTTTGGTATGCCGACTTTACTTCCCTTTTAACTACCTCTTTTCCAAAACAATATAAACTTTCTATACCCAAAAGCATATCGCAGTTTTTTTGTATTATACTTATTTTATCATATAGTTGCTTCCTTTTTTCCAATCCATGACTATAGTCCGTCAGAAAAAGTATTCCTGCATATTCCTCATCATTTTTTATCATTAACACACATTTTCCCTGAATTGAGTATAGCTGTTCATTCATAATATTTTCCAAAATAAAACGTTGCAAAGCTCGCTCCATTCTTTTAGATGATACCATTCTCTTAGTAATAAGTACCGTAAAAGGCACCATAACTAAATTATCGCAACTGCCGATCTCACAAAAGTCCATCAAATTTTTCAGAAACATTTCGTCCTCATTTTCCGACAGCAGCCATGACAGAACACCTCTTCTCAAAACCTCTTCTTCTCTTGACTGATAAAAGCTTCCCTTCTTTTCCAACATTCGTTTTTTTTCCTGCAGATGATATTCAATTATAGCATTTTGTAATACCCGTTCCAGATCATCTTTCGAAACTGGCTGAAGCAAATACTCAAAACCATGAATGGAAATAGCTTCTTTTACATAATTAAAATCGGCATGGGATGTCAGAAATATAATTTTAGTATCTGAAGAAAATTCATTCACCCACTTTGCCAGACTCAGCCCATCCTCCGCAGGCATTTCTATGTCACATAGCATTATTTCATATTTATATTCTCTATACTTTTCTCGGGCAGCATCGGCGCTTGTAACAATATCCAGTTCGTCAATTCCCAGTACCTGACAATCCACCTGACTGCGAATCAAATCCAGAACTATTTTCTGATCATCAACTGCCAGTATTTTCACTTTTATCCCCTCCTGCCTTCTTCGCTATTCTTTGTGTCCGCACATTCCTGCTCGATATAAACCTCAGCGACTGCGCCCCCAGATACTCCATTATATAAAATTACTTTTGCCTTCTCCCCATACAAAAGCCATAAGCGGCTACGCAGATTGTCTATTCCTATATGCTCTTTGCTGATTACCGGCGCGCAAAGCGGTTGATTTACTGCAGCTATCATTTTATCACTATACCCTTTTCCATTATCGCTGACCACCAGTAATAGAATATTCTTTCCATCAACACTTATAAAAGAAGTTCTTATTTTAATATCCAAGATTTTTCCGTTAATCTGCGCATATTTATAGGAATTTTCAACAAATGTCTGAAGTGCAAAAACTGGAATAAGACTGCTTTTTGTATTTTCGGCAATTTCTTTTTCCAATAATACCGGTGTCTGGTGCAGAATCGACATAAGAGAATAATAATCTTGTATCATCTCTTCTTCCTCTGCAAGAGAAACCGTAGCCGACAAATAGGAAAGCCTCTTTCGCATATAATCTGAAAGCACGCGCAGAAAAACGTCCAGAGAAGGACTGTTATTCTGGTACAAGGCGTCAATACTTTTAAGACAATTTAAGAAAAAATGAGGTTTTAGGCAAATTTGGTAACTCTGCAGCTCCACCTGCTGCTTTTCTGACTCCACCTTAAAAATTTCATACTGTAGATTATAGATACGCCTTATCAGTTCATCTATTTGGATTTCTATCTCACGAAACTCTTGTACTTTACTATAGGTTTCTTTCTGATGGGGTATATCTTTTTTTTCCAGATTATTTACTTTTTGTACTAATTTATTTATCGGCACCAGTACCACCTTTTTAGCAAAAGCATTGTAGCCAAATGCAATTATGACATTTATTACAGTTATTGCAATAACCGATATCCAGAAGTACCATTTTTGCCAAAACCTCATGTATATAAGATATGGCCTTATCATTACTAGCCGTATATTCCTGCCGCCAATATGTGAAGATACAAGCAGATATCTGTATCCATTCAGTCGGGTACGCTGCATAGCTTCCAAAATCTGATCTTCCTCTATAATTTTCTCACCAATATCGCATAAATAATTTGAATCCTTATCAACGAGAATTAACTGGATATCCGAATCTTCATGTAAAACCTCATTTTCATAAAACCTGTTTAATTCGAGGAAATAACCGACACAATATGTACCATTTCCGCGTATTGTCAATAAAAATTTCTTATTATCAAACGATTCAATCCCTGAATAAAATGTTTCTCGTCTTTCATACAGCCATCCACGCAGTTCATGATTTATCGAATACATCTCTGGGGTACTGTAGTTCCCACTATAGCAGCTGCGGAGAGCATTTCTTGTACCATCATAATAAAAAACCCCACCATATTCATTGATAGAATCAGCTTTACTTTGCATTGCATTCTTTAAATAATACTCCCAGTTAATTCTATTTAACATTCCAAGCTGATGCGTTAGTATATGAAAACTATTATTTTCGGCATATAGGCTTTCGACATAGGAGTCCAATACATTTAACTCAACCTCAAATTTATCAGAGAAAGTCTCAACTACATAATTATTTGTTTCAAAAAATTCATCCCTTATCTCATAAATAAAGGATAATCCGGAAATAATCATCAATATAAAAAGCATTGTTATTGATATAATAGTTATAATTAGCAACCGAAAACGCAATGTTCCTATTTGCTTTTTAATTTTCACAAGTTTTCTCCTAAGAATGACTCATTAAAATATTTGCTAAATTTATTTAAAAACAGCTAAATAAACCAAAGTTGTATATATTCATTTTTGCTTTCATTTATCTATATAAACTAATATTTCTAAATTCATTATACTATTAATATATTGTATCTTTCAAGGCACAATTAAGCTAAATTTATTTTTTTGCTAAATATTATATTGCAAGCCAACATATATAAAAAGAGAAGTACTGTGTTTACAAAAAATACAGTGCTTCTCTTTTTATAATACTCTATTATTTTAGTCACATTTTTCCGGATTGGGAAAACTCTCCCTGAACACAAAGTCTGCCGTCTTTATTTTTGCCATCGGCTCCTTAATATTATTTTCAAACATTGCAATCAATAACGATATAGCGTCTTCAATCATATCATTAACAGAAAATCGAATACAGCTAATTGTAGGCTTCATGATGTTCAGCAACTCATTATCTCCGTAACAGATTATACTCAGATCCTCTGGAACCGATAAATTTTCTTCATTAAGAGTATAAACAGCTCCAATCGCAATTTTATCCGACATAATAAACACTGCCTGCGGAATTTCCTGCTGACTCAGCAGCTGTTTCATCGCCGTTCTGCCGCAATCAAAGGTGCGTTCCTGCGTATCTATTTTCCAATTTTCTTCAACCCGGATTTCGTATTCTTTACAAGCCTGCAGGAATCCTAATTGCCTCATTCCAGGGCCTCGCCCTTTATAAATTTGCGTAATAATTCCTGCTGTGGAAATAGCAGCTTTCTGAAATAGCTTTGCACACTCCCTTCCAACCTGATATTCGTCCACATATACACTGCTGAAGCCTTCACCCGGCACATTCATAACTACCACAGGCAAATCCAATTGCTTATTATTCAGGTAATCAATATCCTTCTCAGATGTACCGACTACAAGAGCGCCATTATACATGCTGGAGCTGATTACACTGTCGCATTCTGAAAGATTATCATATTCAAAAAATTCCAGAATATAATCAAGCACATATTTCTTATTTTTTTCAGCTGCCCATAATCCTTCATTGATACCGGCTATTCTCTCCCCTGTGGTACGGATGTTCATAAAAATTGCGATGACAAAATGAGATTTTTGCGTATCTGCATTCCGTAACCGTCTCGCATACACATTAGGATGATAATTCATTTCCTGCGCCATCTTCTGCACAATTTCCTGTGTTGCTTTAGAAATCCTCATTTCATCGCCTTTACCGCTCAATACAACAGAAACTGTGGAAGGTGATATATTTAATCTTTCAGCAATCTGCTTGATTTGAACAGTCTCATTTTTTTTCTTCATCCGCCATATGTATGATTAAACCAAAAAACAGCAATCACACTTCTCCTTAATTTATCGTACTGATTTCAACGCTTTTCCTGATATTGATTATTATAATACAATTATTATCCAATATCAATGCGCCAAATCCGCTATAACTCTTTTCCCTTCCCGTTTTTGATACATATTAAAAATTACCAATGAAGCGATCATTATTATCCCTGTTACATAAAACATAATCTCATAATTAGTGTTTTCCGCAATTTTACCGCAAACTATAGGTCCTATTCCCTGACCGATGTCTGCCCCAATATAATAGGTGCTTGTGGCAATACCAACTCTTGCCGGACCCGCTTTTTTGATACATGCTGTCTGAAGGGATATCTGACCGCCTCCCTGGCTGAATGCTTTAAGCACCGCCGACAATATGATAAGCGGCATTCCATAAGCGGCCCCCAGCAGCGCCATGGAAACCGCGCCTGCAATAAGCGAAAAGTTTACTACGCCTGTTAATCCGCTCTTGTCCACCACCTTCCCCATAAAAAGCCTGAGAACAAATAATATAATGGCATTCACAGAAAAGAATAATGGAATTCCGGAAATATTCCTGCTCGTTCCAAGAAGCTGCAAAAAAGAATTTACAACACCGTTACACATGGAGAACATGCCTGCAACCAGGGCATATATAAGACAATCCCTGGCAATGAGATTTTGAACGGAAATTTTTTCTTTCTTTTCCGTACTATATTGCGCCGGCGCATACTTCAGAAGCAAAAGAACAGCTACTGCAATAAGAGTAAGGAAACAAATACAGTAAAATAACGTATGATATCCAAAACGGTTCTTTATCGCCACCCCAAGGCTGGGGCCGCAAACCTGTGAAAGCACCTGCCCCATACCATAATATCCTAATCCCTCTCCCATCCTTTCTTCAGGTATATATTCGCTGATTAAAGACATATTGGCAGTTCCGCTGATACCAAAGGCCGCGCCGTGAATAATCCTGATAATCATCAGAGCGCCAATATTTGCCGCCAGACCATAACCAAGCATAACAAAACATATTACAGATGTAGCCAAAAGGCACATATATTTCCTGTTTACCCTGTCTGCCGCTATACCGCTGAAGGGGCGTACCAATAATGCTGATATCGAATATATTCCTGCTGCCGTACCTGCTATAGTTAAAGATGCGCCTATTTCCACTGCATAAGAAGAAATCAGGGTTGAAATCATACTGTAGCCGAATGCAATTAATAATCCAACCAGCATCATCATATTATAATTTCTGTTAAAAAGAACCTTTTCCTTTTTTCTCATATTTCCCTCACTTAAGCTGTTTTAGATTTCTTCCCCCTCAATTGATCTTAATAAACCTTTTACATATTTTTTTAAACGCAGGACATTCCTGATATTCCTTTATAAGAGGGAGCAGCAACGATGCATCCCTAAGCCGGACTCCGGATGTCATAACAAAAGCTTTTCCTATCTTCATCGTATTCAGAGTACCATTTCCAACCTGCTTCCAAAAATTTTTATTATCTTCTCCATTGGGATTTCCTGAACGGGCAAAGTTATACCATGCATTACGTATCTGCCTTTGGCATTCTTCATCAACAGTACTGTCTTTCATAAATAATATGGGGATTTCTGCTCCATGCGGGCATCTTGTATTCTTCCCCCCGCCCGTACCCTGTAAAGCAAGATAATAAAGATAGGAAGAAGAGCCTTGTTCTGCAAATATCATTCCATAGCTTAAAGCCCCCATCCGCAGATAAATATCATTTTTTAAATCTCTGTATGCATCGAAATCTGTCCTCGCCATTTTTTCATTTTCTGCATATAAAGATATAATATCCTCCCTTCCTCCATGTAACGGATCAAGTTTTGCTTTACAATGGTCCAATAACATTTGTTTCGCTTCGGCCCATTTACCGGGTTCTTTAAATCTTTCAAACTGCTGGTCATATTCCCCCTCATTTGTCCCTCCAAGGAAATCTATTCCGCAGCATCCGGTCTGTATGAAGTAATCCCAATAATTTTCCGGGATTACAGCATTATCAATAACAGGGGAAAAAAGCTTTGAATTTACGCCTGAAAATATCGGTGTTCCCCCCATAGAATGCTTTATAATCTCATTCTGCACTCTCAATAAGGTCTTCGCTTCCAGCCTTTCAGCCTCTTCCACAGATTTCACATGAAGGCGTTTGAAAAATTCATCAGATATCGTAATACTATCCTGATATGAGGTCAGACTCAAATCCATAGCGAACGAACTTTCACAGATAACCCTTTTAAATAGTCCTCTGGCCTCCGGCATCAGAAGCAGGCTGCTTATATTGGCAGAGCCAGCTGACTGCCCAAATAATGTTACCTTGTTTTTATCACCGCCAAAGGCTTCAATATTTTCATGGATCCACTTCAGGCACTGTACAATATCCAGTCTCGCAAGATTATTACTGAATTGATAACGTTCTGTAAAACCGTTCAATGTGGAAAGATTTACAGAACCCCAGATTCCAACCCTGTAATTGGGAACCACGACCAGGATATCAGAATTATTTTCCACTATCTTCTTCCCGTCAAACAGCGCTTCTCCGGAACCTGTTTTGCAGCCAATATTATTTCCGGCTACCTGGGCCCCTCCATAGATCCAAACCATTACTGTTTTTCCGGTTTGTTCCAAATCCCTGCCAAACAGATTCAGGTTCAGACATTCCTCATTCATTTCGACGGGAATCCCATAGTCCTCCTGTACAATGTCCTGCCAGGGGGAAGGCCCGTAACTGCATGCGTTGATTTTAACTTCCGGTGTTGTTTTCACGTCGGCTGCTCTTTCCCACCGCGCGGCTGTACCATATGGAATTCCCAGAAAGGAACAGGTTCCTGTCTCCTTCTCTGCTCTTCCTATGTAAGTTCCTCTTTTAGTGACAATTTCTTTTATCCCTGCACTTCCCATATCTTCCTCACACCACAATCCTTATTATAACCCGCGATCTTCACAAAAACGGACAATATCCCTGACGACCTCATCTTTATGTTCCATATCCAGCCCATGAGTTGCATCTTCATATATAATCATTTTAGAACCTGTAACCGCTTTACATGAACGTACCAGATTTTCAGGCAGACAGATGGGATCGTGCATACCGCCCATCATCAGCACAGGAATCTTAACCTGGCTTAAAACCGCAATTAACTCTTCTTCTGTTTTTTGCTTCGGAAAAGGTTTTCGCGGATTCAAACGTGCTTCTTCCAAAGACATATTCCGCATGTTTTCGATTTGTTCCTCATGGAACCGCAGTTTCAGTTCCCAAAGCTCTTCGCTCATCCCTTCCGGACGTTCTCTTGAAAAATCAGCGTCACAGGCGTCGCAATGTGCTTTCCATGTTTCTTCTGTCTTTGCTGCCATTATGGTTTTCATACGTGCAGAACCTGTTTCCTGTCCATCCTTACTATGAGGTCCTCCCACAATAGAAAAAAAGGCCCTGACTCTTTCCTGATGATTTACGCAAATATGCCATCCTATTCCCGCGCCATGGGATACTCCCGAATAAAAAAACTTGTCTATTCCCATTGCATCTGCGAAATCACAGGCATCCTGTGCCCACATATCATACCATGTATCTCCCAAATCTTCCGTAATATGTGTTGACCTTCCAAATCCGCGAATTACAATATCGTACACATGGAAACCTGCCTTCTCAGCAAGATCAATTGTCCAGTTTACCACTTTTGAATGGCTTTGCTGGCAGCAAAGTAAATATCTTTCTCCTGTTCCGTATTCTTCATATTCAAGCTCTATATCCTTTATTTTACAAACCGCCATTTTACTTCCTTTCCGCCTGCTCCTGCAAGGCTCCAATTTAACAGGACTTTTTTACAGCAAAGCATGCTACAAAATGTCCCTTTTCAACTTCCTGGAAATCCGGGATCTGCTGTCTGCATTTTTCCGTTGCCAGCTCACAGCGGTTACTGAACGGACAGCCTTCGGGCCTCTTTACAATACTCGGGACTTCACCTCTCAGTTCATAGTTCTTCTCTCCCTCCTGAAGAACAGGATCCGGTATTGGAACTGAACGCAGCAACGCTTTTGTATAAGGGTGTAATGGATTTTTATATAAATCACTGCTGCTGGTTAATTCTACAATTACCCCCAAATACATCACCGCCACCCGATGACTGATATGCTTGACCACCGATAAGTCATGCGCCACAAATAAATAGGAAAGTCCCAGCTTTTCCTGCAAATCTTCCAATAGATTAATAATCTGCGCCTGTATTGAAACATCTAACGCGGATATCGGTTCATCACAAATAATGATTTCCGGTTCACAGGCCAAAGCTCTGGCAATCCCAATACGTTGTCTCTGCCCTCCGGAGAATTCATGGGCGTACCTGGTTTTGAGTGCAGGCTCCAAACCGACCAGCTTAAACAGTTCATCCACCCTGTTATCATACTCTTCTTTGCTCTTCACCAGGCCATATGGAAACAGCGGTTCCCCTACAAGCTCTTCTGCCGATTTCCTGGGGTCAAGAGAACTGGAGGGGTCCTGGAATATCATCTGTATTTTTCTTCTTTCCTTCCGGAACAAACGCTCAGGTACACCCAGTATTTCTTCACCATTAAGATAGACCTTCCCCACTGTTTCATCCAATAATTTTAAAACCGCCTTTGCCGTTGTTGTCTTTCCGCAGCCGGATTCGCCAACCAGCCCCAATGTTTCACCTTTATATAATTGAAAATTTACATGATGCAATACATTGAGATTTCCGCTTTTTTTCTTGAAAAAGCCTCCCTTTACAGGAAAAGATACATCAATATCCTTTGCCTCCAGCACCACTTCATCCCCCGGCAAAGATTTATGTACCGATTTTTCTGTTTCCCAGCTTTTTTCTTTTTCATCCAGTTCTTCTTTGCTCAAATAGCAGGCAATAAAATGTGTTTCACTTTCCTGTCTTAAAGCCGGCATAGCTTTTCCATAACATTTCTCACATGCATATCTGCACCTGTCGATAAACTGACAGCCTTCTTTCCTGTTTGTTGGCGTCGGAGGATTTCCGTCAATTGGAATCAAACGGTTTTTATCATCGTCCAGTCTGGGGACTGCTCTCAATAACCCTCTGGTATATGGATGCGACGGCTCATGGAATATTTCCATTGTGGTTCCGGCTTCCACAATATTCCCGGCATACATAACGTATATCCGTTCTGCATATCTGGCTACAATTCCCAGATTATGGGTAATCATCAATAATGCTGTATTTTTTTCTTTTGCAAGCGTTTTGAGCAGATCCAGTATTTGTGCCTGCGTCGTAACGTCCAACGCTGTTGTTGGTTCGTCCGCAATGATCATATCCGGATTCCCCGCCAGGGCTATGGCTATCATAATCCTCTGTCTCATACCGCCGGAAAACTGGTGCGGATAGTCATATAAACGTGTTTTCGCATCAGCAATGCCGACTTTTTCCATTAATTCGACGGCTTTCTCTTCCGCCTTCTTTTTATCAGTATCAGAATGCAGAAGAATTGCTTCTATAATCTGAAATCCTACTGTTTTAACCGGATTAAGCGATGTCATTGGTTCCTGAAAAATCATCCCGACACGTCCGCCCCGAATTTTTCTCATCTCGCTGCTGTTTGGTTTTGAACTTAATATATTCCTTCCATTAAGCAGCACCTCTCCATTATCAATTTTCCCCGGCGGTGTCGGAATCAGCTGCAAAGCCGCCAGCTGTGTCTGGCTTTTCCCGGATCCGCTTTCTCCAACAATCCCCACAATTTCTCCATGATCAACATAATAGGATACATGATCGACAGCTTGTGTAAGTCCATCCAAATTTTCATAGCTCACCGAAAGATCTTTCACTTCCCAAAAGTGTTCCATAGCAACCTCCTATAATGTTCCTCTTAATCTTGGATCTATTGCATCCCGGATTCCATCACCCAAAATATTAAAACCAAAAACCAACAGCATAATACATATGCCCGGCGCCATCGCATAAACGGGCCTTGATAAAAGTAATGTATACGCTTCACTCACCATACCGCCCCAGCTGGCTACAGGAGCGGATACCCCTAACCCTAAAAAGTTGAGGCTGGATTCTGCTAATATTGTAAATCCTATATTTGCTGTTAATACCACTAAAATCGGCGATATGCAATTAGGAAGCAGATGTGACATTATTTTCTTTTTATTACTGATTCCCAACACCTTCTCCGCCGTCATAAAGTCAGAATTTTTTATCTGTAATACCTGTGCGGTCAGCAGTCTTGCATAAGTAGGGACTGTGGATATTCCCAGTACAAGTACAAGCCCTAAAATACTTCCGCTGGAAAACATTATACTCAGCGCCATGGCAAACATAATATTGGGAATTGCCAGTAATGCATCTACAATTCTTGACAAAACAGTATTGACAATACCTCCGTAGAAGCCGCTTATCAAACCAATTGCCACTCCCAGAATACTTGAAAGAAAAACCGAAAGGACGCCAATACATAAAGAGGTCCTTGTTCCATACATCAACCGGGTCAGCACGTCCCTTCCCAGCTTATCCGTACCAAGCCAATGTTCCGAAGACGGCTTTAACAGAGAACTTGTCATATCTGTTTTATATGGATCATAAGGGGATAAAACCGGAATGAAAACGGCAATCAGGACAAATAAAACAACAAGGCAGACAGCAAATACCACTAATTTCCTGCTGAACAGCACTTTCAGGCTGTAGGTAAAACGGGACTGATGCTTCATAATATTTTCTCCTTTATTGTAATCGGATGCAGGGATCAAGATAACCATAGCAGATATCCACCAACAGGTTAGATAATACGACTACTACAGATATAATCAGAACACATGCCTGAATAACCGGATAGTCTCTCCCAACAATGCTGTTAACCAATAAAGAACCTGTGCCATTAATTGCGTATACCGTTTCAATGGTAACTGCTCCTGAAACAATCCCCCTCAGATTCATTCCCAATAATGTAACTACCGGAATAATTGCATTTTTAATAGCGTGCCTGACGATAACCTGGGATTCCTTCAATCCCTTTGCCCGTGCAGTCCTTATGTAGTCCTGCCGAATGACTTCCAGCATGCCTGAACGCATTTGTCTGGTCAGGCTGGCAACAGCGCCAACACTGAGGCAGACCACCGGCATAATCGTCTGTTTTATACTTAATCCCACGCCTGCTGTCGGAAAAGAAAAACCATAAGAAGGCAGCCAGCCAAGCTTAATGGAAAAAATATACATTCCAACAACAGCCAGCCAGAAGCCCGGTACAACAGAACCAATATTGGCCAATACAGTCAAAACATTATCCACCGTTCTGCCTCTGTTAATTCCGCATAAAGTTCCCAGAATTATTCCCAAAAACACACTGATAATCAGAGATATCCCCCCAAGATACATGGTTACCGGTAATCGCTGCCGCAATAAATCCATTACCGGTTTCGTATATTTATAGGATAATCCCATATCTCCCTGCACAATCTTCTCAACCCAATGCCAATACCTTACCAGCATAGGTTTATCTAATTCCATGAGTAAATATTGTTTTTCATACTGCTCTCTTGTAATATCACTGCCTAATATGGCATAAACCGGATCCCCCGGCACTATGTACATCAGCAGATATGCAAAAACAGAGATCAATATAATAGTAATAGCAGCCTGTCCCAAACGCTTTATTATATATTTCTTCAAAATCCTGCTCCTTCCGTTAAAAATGATCGGCAGATATTTTTCTGCCGATCATCCCTAATCATTTACCTGGTGAGATACGCAGATTCCGGTGTCCAAATAATTGCGTTAATCTGATAAATACCGTGATCAACTAAATTACCATGGGTAAAAATTGTATCGCTGGAGATATACAGCGGCATTAATTCACAGTAGTCATCAATAACTGTTTTGGATAATTCCTGACAATACTTTTCTTTTTCTTCAAAAGTTTTACATGTGGTTGCAAGATTAATTAATTCAACGATATCTTCCTCATGCGTAACCTGGTTGACCCAACGTACACCATCCGGTAAAAATGTCCGATTATAATATGTAGTAAGATCTACTTCAGCACGCCCGGCGCTAAATATCATCCCGTTAAAGGATTCTCCATTAATACCGGATAACTCATTTGTTATAGTGGAGTCAATCAATTCCAGCTTCGCATTAATTCCAACTTCAGCCAGATAACTTTGTGCCAGAGAACAAATTTCCTCATCATCGCCGCCGTTACCATAATAAATAATCATATCAAATCCATCCGGATAGCCTGCTGCTTTCAAATATTCCCTGGCAGCTTCAGGGTCATATGGATATCCTTTTAAGTCAGGATTTGCAGACCATACATCATTCGGTCCCCACTGCGCAGTCCTTTCTATCACTGCACCGCTATTCTCCTTAATATAATTTACAATAGCATCCTTATCAATTGCAGAACATACAGCCCGGCGGGCATCAACATTTCCCATAGGGCCATCATCCTGACAACTGAACCAGAACATAAATGACATACCGCCGCTTATTAAGGATTTCGCCTCAGGAGTAAAACCGGCTTCTTTCAGGGTCCTGCTCGCATCAGAGTTACAGTTCAGGAGAACATCTATTTCCCCGGTCTGGAATGCGGATATCTGGGCGGCCTCATCCGGAATAATAGCGAACTCAATGCCGTCAAGATAGGGCAGACCTTCGATCCAGTAGTCCTCGTTTGCTTTAAATACTATCTTTTCATCAACAACCCATTCCTCAAATTTAAACGCTCCGGTTCCCACAGGATTTTTATCCAGCGCATCTGTGCCATTTGCTTTCGCATACTCTGCAGAAACCATAATTCCTGCAGTATAGAGGCAGGATGTTGCTATATTATTGGACCATTCACTTAAATGTACCACAACTGTATGGTCATCAATAATTTCATAATTATCAACACAGTTTAGTTCAATATTCCCTGCATTTGTCCATTCCTGCCAGTTCCAGACTACAGCTTCAGCATTAAAATCACTGCCGTCATGAAATTTTATGCCTTCGCGTAAATGTACCGTCAGCGTCAGATTATCCGGATCCTCTTCATAAGCAGTACAAAGCCAGGGAGTAAGTGTTCCGTCTTCCGCGTATCTGCATAAATGCTCACAGCAGGTATCCAGTATCATTGCTTCTGATGTACCAAGCCCGGTATGAACATATCCTAAATGAACAATGGCATTTTGGAGCCCGATTTTTAATGTTCCGCCGTAATTGCTGTTTTCCGCATTTGTTTCAGCGGCCTGACTATTCTCTCCGGCATTTGCTGCCGTTTCTGTTACCCTGCTTTCATCCGCTGAGCTAGAGGCTGTGTCTTTCGTTCCGCCACATCCCGCTGCAGATAGCGCCATAGTTCCCGCGAGCAGTAATGCAACCCATTTTTTAACTTTCATCTGTTTCCTCCCAATAGATTTTCTGATTTACATTTGCTAATTCATATTGCTAATTCGCTAAAATAATTTTTGCCGTTTGCTGCAGTCAAACAGCATATTATCTCATTTATTATTTTTGCTAATTAGCTGTAACGATTTAGCTAAATTTATTATATAATCTACACATCATATGTGTCAAGATATTTTAGATAGTTATATTTTTTATATGAGTCGGCTAAATAAGCTAAAACTCAAGTGCAATATTACTTTTTTCGGGGAATCTGAATCGGATCGCTGCCATTCTATCAGTGAAACTCAGAAAATGTCATACAGGAAATGGGATTTTTGCTATAAATGCCCGAATTAGATATGCTATTTTAAAAGAATAGAAAATAGATTCCAAAAGGAGGAGAAGATGGAAAGACTTAAAAACTTTGTCTGCCGCGACGGCTTTGCCGAAGTCAACACAAATGCCGGCAGAATACGGGGCTTCATGGAAAATGATGTATATACCTTTCTCGGCATTCCCTATGGTAAAGCAAAACGTTTTAAAAAAGCAGAACCGGTCAGCCCCTGGAAGGGGACATTAACTGCCACAACTTATGGCTACACCTGCCCCAATATGGATGATAACTTCTTACCGGATGAAATTATGGGCATGCCCAGGCTGTGGCATAGCTCGGAGGATTGCCTGAATCTGAATATCTGGACCACCTCCCTGGATAAAGAAGCGCAAAAACCGGTAATGGTCTTTCTGCACGGCGGGGGATATTTTTCCGGAAGCGCCATCCATCTTACCTGCTATGAAGGTAAGGAACAGGCTCTTTTAGGAGATGTGGTTTCCGTAACCGTAAACCACCGGCTTAATGTTTTAGGTTTCCTTGATTTATCTCAATATGGCGATGACTTCCGGGAATCCGGAAATGTCGGTATTCTTGATCTTGTGGAAGCCTTGAAATGGGTACAGGAAAACATTGCTTCCTTTGGCGGAAATCCTGATAATGTTACAATTTATGGACATTCCGGCGGCGGCGGAAAGGTGACCACGCTGATGCAGATGCCCTGCGCCGATGGTTTATATCACAAGGCCATTATCATGAGCGGCATTACCAGGATGGAAGGACCTGTTGACGGTCTTCCCATGAGGATTACCAGAGAAACCGCACAAAAAAATGCCAGGATTCTGGTGAATGCCACCGGCGGCACAGATAAGCTGCAGAGCATGCCTGTAAATGAACTAATGGCGCTTGTTCCCCGTACCTTTAAAGATTACTTTTTCTGGTCACCGGTGCCAGGCGCAGGAGACTATCCCGGAGATCCCGGCCAGGCCGGAATCAGAGAAGAAACCGGAAACATACCTGTTATGATCGGCAATGCATTGTGCGAATTTTCAGGTCCGGCAGACAGCCGGGATAAATCACAGGTAACGGAAGGTGAGGTCGTTAAAAAGCTTACTGAGAAATATGGTCTGAAAGGTCCGGCCCTTTATGACATTTATAAAAAAACCTATCCGAACCTGAAACCCTATTATGCGCTTACCCTGATTCCCATGGCCTTCCGCCAGGATGTTAATCTCATTTCAGAAAAACGCGCCGATTTATCCGGCGCTCCGGTATACGAATATCTGCTCGCATATGAAAGTGCCTATAACGGCGGTACAATCAGCTGGCATGGGGTGGAGCTTCCTTTTGTTTTCCATAATGCAGAAGACAAGGGCTGTGTCTTTAGCGGAGAACAGACCTGGGTTACGCAGGAAGAAATCTTTAATGCATGGATCCATTTTGCTAAATATGGAAATCCCAATCACGATTTGCTGCCCAAATGGGATCCGTTTACCAGAGAGCACCGGGCATGCATGGTTTTTGGCGCGCCATCTGCCTGCCGGGTCAATCATGATGAAGAACTGCTTTCAATTATTAACGAACTGAAAGGGTGACAAATGACGGCAGCCCCCTTTTAATGAGTCTGTGTCCGCACAAAGAGAGACCTGCAATTTCAGCAGGTCTCTCTTTGCTTGTAGTTCTCTGGTGACCATCAATAAGTCCATACTTTGTGTCATTATCCTGACAGTTGATAATAATTGTTCCGAAGAAGTATCTGTCCTTGCTTTCGCTTTCAACAAAGTCATTTATGTCTTGCCACAGCTTATCACAATTATCAATACCCCAAGAATACGCACGCTGGTATTCTGGTATGGTAAAAACAGTATCTTCTTCAAGTTTCAGATAATCACCAATCTTTTTAAGTTTGGGTTCAATATTCTTTGCCATAATCAGGCCTCCATAACCGTTCTAAATATTTCATTGAGTTGCTATTCGCCTAACAGTGATTTCTCTCCATTGTCACACAATATTCAGCTTGGATCTGCAATGAGAATGACTCTTAACTTAGTTCATCTACTGTTATATCAATCCTTTCAATCGCATAGAGCGGCAAATTTATAAGCCAATCTTCTTTTTTGAAATCTGCCATCGAAGTACGAACAGATATATCAGGTGAAAACTTCTCCTGATATGTTTTCAAGCTCTTTGCTCTAAGGTTCACTTCCGCCTTTACTTCAACCGGAATGATTTGCTCACCTGTATCAACAACAAAGTCAATCTCACAAGAACCTCTATCGTTGGTATAATAATAAATACCTAAATCTTCGATGGTTTTTAATTGCTGACAAACATACTGCTCGGTAAGAGCACCTTTGAATTCAACAAAAAGATCGTTCCCATCAAGCAAAGTACGTTGACGAAGTCCGGTCATACATCCGAGCAATCCCACATCTACCAAAAACAACTTAAATGCTTTCAAATCCTCATACGCTTTCAAAGGGATACCCACTGTATTTATACGGCTGACCTTATGAACAAGACCGCAATCACTGAGCCACATAATTGCAGTTTCATAGTCCTTAGCACGAGCCCCCTCACGAACGAGACCATAAATGAATTTCTTATTCTCTTTTGCAAGTTGAGAGGGAATACTATTCCACAGCATGCGAATCTTCGGAACGATCTCATTTGGTGCGTGTTTGGAGAAATCTTGCTCATAAGCAGCAAGGATTCTCTTTTGAATTTCACGAACCTCGTTAAAATCTTTACTCTCTGCGAAGCTTTGCACAGCTTCTGGCATACCTCCAACAAAGTAGTAGTGTTTCAGAGCATCAACATATGTTTGCTTAAAACTTGTAATCATCTGAAAGTCTTGCTTATCAAGAAGTTCTGCAAAACGCTCCTTGTCGGTAGCCATCAAAAATTCTCGAAAAGACAGCGGATAGAGTTTTAAGAAATCTACTTTGCCTACCGGAAAGGATGTACCTTGATGCAAAGCAATACCGAGCAAAGATCCTGCACAAACAATGTGATATTGCGGTGCATTTTCATAGAAATATTTGAGAGATGACAGTGCTCTCGGGACTTCCTGTACTTCATCAAAAATCAATAAAGAATTGTCTGGATTAATTTTGCGGCCAGCATACAACTCTAATCCCATAATTAAGCGGTCAGTATCCAAATCGGAGGCAAATAACTCTGCCATTCTGGAATTGGAGTCAAAATTGACATATATGGTATCTGCATACGCCTGTTTGCCAAATTCTTTCATTAGCCAGGTCTTGCCGACCTGGCGTGCCCCTTCAATAATCAAAGGTTTACGGCGCTTGCTTTGTTTCCACTTTAATAGTTTTTCAATAGCAATTCGGTACATACACGCACCTCCGTTTTTTTATAATTCAAGTATAGTTTATCTCATAATTACAAAAAATACAACGAATATTGGAAGTATAATTACATTTTTTACAGCGATTAAAGTCGGTCTTCTCTACAATATTCTGAGGAATATTAAAACACAAGCGATACTTGGCAGTTTTACCGAGCATCGCTTGCTTGTAGCTTTATTTAGTTAGCGATAAATCAATTCGCTTTTGAAGATTTCCTCCGCACGGTTACGGATGCTGTTCATAGCTCCACCCAAGTCATTTGAGCTGTTATCTTCAAATCCTCTGTCACTCCCTCAGAAGCCTTCAGTTGCTCGATAATGAGTTCCAAGCGTTTCCAGCGCCTTTTTATTTTACTGATTCTTTCTGAAGATATCTTACGCCTTACTCCTTATCTGTAAGCTTCTCCTTCCCCCAGGACAGCCTGAAGTCCAGAACCGGGCATTCCTCCAGGATCTCCGGCACAGGAGTATCCAAAAATTTCATCACCGCCTTTTTGTCCCTGCTGTAAGGCTCCCACAAGGGAAGCGGATTTCCGTTATAGTCGGTTCCGTTAGGATCCTTATATTTAACGAAATTCGTCCAGTAGGAAGTCACCTGGCGCGCCAGATCATAATGCTTCCCCTCAAAAGGCCTCCAGCTGTTGCCCAGGGAATCAAACATAAACCACAGATCCGAGCCATGGAAGGAGCCCGCATCATCTCCCGGGATATCATGATCAAAAATATAGTAATACACCTTCTGCCCCATGGAGGAACGAAGCTCACAGAAGCCCCTGGTCCCTGCCAGGAAATTGTTAAACGCATCTCCTGCCATCAGGGCGTCCGCTTCTTCGTCGTTGGTAACTTCAGCAAGCCTTAAAAACTCAGCCTCCCTGTCTCCGTATTTTTTTGCTTTCTGCAGATATTCCTGATAGTTCAAACTCCCTTTTATAAAAGGGCTTTGGGTTTCTCCCTGGCATACGCCCACGATCAGCGGGATATCCGCAACCCGGTTATTATAATAGGCGCTGGGAGCCGATTCCCGGACAAACCTGCCGTCCGTACAGAGCCCGAATACATACCTGGCCTTTTCAGAAGCCTTATCCAGTCTCCGCATCAGTTCATGGGCATCCGTCTTTTCCGCCTCCTCCAGACTGTCAATGCCGATTGTCTGCAGGAAATCGGCTCCATATTTTTCAGCCTCCTGTAAGGAAGGGATAGCAGCCATGGACTGATCCTCGTCGCCGAACATCATGGAAACAGCCGACTGGATAATCGCCCCTTTAATAAGGCCGTCATTCAATGGAGTGCATATCTGCGCCTGTACACTACGCGCGCCTGCGCTCTGCCCACAGATTACAATATTATCCGGATCCCCGCCAAAAGCCCTGATGTTATCGTATACCCAGTGGATAGCCATTGACTGATCCTGCATACCGAAATTGGAAATCACTTCCCCTTCCGGCGTCCGGGCCGTAATTTCCGGGTGGGCCAGAAAACCGAACAGGCCCAGCCGGTAAGCGACCATCACCACAATCACGCCGCGTCTTGCCACACGCTCCGGATCAAATTCCACCTCATAGCTGTAACCGTCCTGCAGTCCGCCGCCGTGAATGTAGACAAACACAGGAATATTATCCTCCGTTGTCTTTGCGGGGGTAAAAATATTCAGATACAGGCAGTCCTCGCTCATCTTATATTCCGCTGCCACAGGATGCAGCTCCTTCGTATAAAAATCATCATCCATCCCGGGATGGACACGCATCATTGCCATATCTGCATATTCATAACATTTTCTTACACCCTCCCAGTCCTCAGCCGGCTGAGGCGCCTTCCAGCGAAGTTCTCCCACAGGAGGCTTCGCATAAGGTACTCCTCTGAAAACGGTAATTCGCGGATCTTTTCCTGTCATTCCCTGAAGCAATCCGTTTTTTACTTTTACTTTTCTAAGCATAATGCATTCCTCCGCCTAATCAGTGAGCTTACTTTTACCATATTCCAGCCGGTAATCCAGAACCGGGCATTCCTCCAGTACCCCCGGAGCCGCCTGGTCCGTAAACCGCATCACCGCTTTTTTCTCTTTTCGGTAAGCATCCCACTCAGGCAGCGGGTTCCCGTTATAGTCCAGCCCATTGGGATCCCCATATTTCACAAAATTCGTCCAGTAGGAGGTCACCTGGCGCGCCAGATCATAATGCTTTCCTTCAAAAGGCCTCCAGCTGTTGCCCAGCGAATCAAACATAAACCACAGGTCCGAGCCATGGAAGGATCCCGCATCGTCTCCCGGAATATCATGATCAAAAATATAATAATACACCTTCTGTCCCATGGAGGAACGCAGCTCACAGAAGCCTCTGCTGTTACTTAAAAGCATATTCCTGGCGTCCGTCCCGGTCAGCGCCCGGGCATCCGCGTCATTGGCAACGCCCGCAGCCTTGATAAACTCCTCTTCCTTCTCTCCGAACTGCTTCGCCCACTGCAGGAAATCTTCATAAGTAAAATCTCCGCCGCCGAACATTCCCCCCTGAGTTTCTCCCCAGCATACGCCGATGATCATGGGGACATTGGGAAGCCGGTTGTTATAATAGGAATCCCACACCGATTCCTTCACAAACCTGCCGTCAATACATTGCCCGAACCCGAATCTCCAGTCGGAAGTGATGCCGCGCAGCTTCTCCATCAGCACAGAGGCATCCATCTTCTGCGCCTGCGCCAGATTTTCAATCCCCGCCTGCCTGAAAAAATCCTCCCCGTGCGCTTCCGCTTCCTTCAGCGGCATTGCCGCGCCGAAGGGTTTCTCTTCGTCCCCAAAGGCCATGGAAACACCGGACTGGCAAATCGCTCCCGCAATAATCCCTTCATTAAAGGGGCTGCACAGCTGGGCCTGCACACTGCCCGCCCCCGCGCTCTGTCCGCAGATCACAATCCGGTCGGGATTGCCGCCGAAGGCCCTGATATTTTCATGAACCCAGTGAAGCGCCAGAGACTGATCCTGGAAGCCGAAATTGGAAATCACTTCTCCCTCCGGTGTCCGGGCCGTAATTTCCGGATGGGCCAGAAAACCGAACAAGCCCAGCCGGTAGCCGATCATAACCACAATGACGCCCCGCCTGGCCACCCGCTCCGGATCAAATTCCACCTCGTAGCTATAGCCGTCCTGCAGGCCGCCTCCATGGATATAGCAGAATACGGGCAGGTTTTCATCCGCAGCAGCCGCGGGTGAAAAAATATTCAGATAGAGACAGTCCTCGCTCATTCCATAATCCGCAGCCACAGGATGCAGCTCCTTTGTATAGAAATCATCCCCTGTCCCGGGGTGCACCCTCATCATGGGCATATCCCCGTATTCATAGCATTTCCTTACGCCCTCCCAGTTTTCTGCGGTCTGCGGCGCCCTCCAGCGCAGCTCTCCCACCGGCGGTTTTGCATAGGGCACACCACGGAATACGGTAATCCGCGGATCCTTTCCCACCAGACCCTGAAGCACTCCGTTTTTTACCTGAACCTTTCTTAACATAAACTCTTCCTCCCTTCTTTTTCCATAACCAATACATTGACAGAGTGGGCAGGGATACGGTACGTAAATTCTGAACCTCCCGGAATTCTCCGGCAGACTGCGGATACATGCTCTTTGTCCTCAAAGGAATTTACCGCCCCGGGATCCGCTGCAAGCACCTCCGCCAGAACCTCCTGCGTAACCGCGCAGTCGGTACAAATCCGTACCTCCCTGTCTTCTTCATCCACGTTGACCATTTTCAGATATATTTTTTCCTTATCCTGCACAGCCAAGGCATTGATCAGCGGATGCAGCACATGCGTTTTCTTCTGCACCAGCCGGTCATTGATATAACACTCATAGCCGCAAGGCTGGCAGACCATTTTGTAATGGTTATACTCTCCATAGGGAATGGACACGGGAACCTGCTCCTCTTCGGACAGCGGCTTATCAAAAAACCGGGGAACTCTCGTGGCGCTCCTGCCCTTCTCCAGCTTCCAGACCTGGTTTCTGACGGTTCTTGTAGTCCATTCCGTGTCCTTCGGTTCATTGCAGCCGGCATCCGTTTCCGGATGATGGTTCCAGGCGGACAGGGTGAGCGGATTATCCTCTTCGCATTTTATATCAATTTCAAAGGTATACTCCTCCAGCTCATCCGTCCCGAAAGCAGCCCAGATAACCGGATTCTCATGAAAATTGCCGCTTCCTATAAACTCCTCAAAGGCTTCATTCCATTCCCTGCTTTTTCCGGTGCAGTGATGCTTCCGGTTTCCGAAAACCATCCGCCAGGCGTCCCCCGCTTCTTCGATTTCCCCGTAAATACATTTGGAAACCTCCACCGGCCGCCCGTTTATCCTGGCATTTTTGAAAAGAAGGCCCTCCTTCTCACACATAATGCCGGGAATCCCTTTGTACACCGGGGGCTTTGCCTCGCTTTCCGTCTCGGTTTCCACCACCTCATCCCCTCTGTATTTTCCCAGAAGAGAAACGGCATGATAGCTGGGAATGCCGTAAACCTGATGATTGTCAAAAACAATCATATTCGGCTTCCAGGCAGTATAATCCGAATTCTGGAACAACGGGGCATAAGCCGTCAGCCTGACAATATCCTGATTTTTCTCCGCGCCCAGCAAAAAGGCTGACTCCGCAAGGGCGCATTCCATGGAAGCAATGGTATTTCCACCATTTACCGCATATTCCCCCAGGAAAATATTCGGGCCGCTCCTGTCGTAATCGTCAAACAGATCCACATTTTCCAGGAAAAATTCCGGTGCATCATAATAATGCTCGTCTGCAAAATCCGTGGGAAGCTTTTCCCTTTCCGTGTGACCGTTGGAAATATAAATCACCTGAGGGAAGGCAGCCTTCAGCGCATGATAGAACAGCTCATAGCGCGCATTATATTCCGGGCCGAAGTTCTCATTTCCGATTTCCACATATTTCAGACGGAAGGGCTCCTTCCTGCCGTACTGCGCGCGGAGGCTTCCGTAAGGGGTATCCTCGGAGCCCAGAGCGTACTCCAGGGCATGCAGAGCTTCCTCCAGATATTCCCGGGTTGCCTCCTCTGAAAAACCGCCGCCGTGACGCGCCTGGCAGCTCATCCCGCAGTTGCACACATACATGGCCTCCATCTCCAGATCCTCGCACAGCTGCAGATATTCATGAAAGCCAAGGCCGTTTGTGGTGCGGTAATGCCACATCAGCTGGGCGCTTGGCCGCTCCCATACAGGCCCGATGGTACGGGAAAAACGGAGGGAGTTCTGTTCGTTGATCCCTTCCACAACACAGCCGCCGGGGAAACGGATAAACTTCGCGTGGGTATTCTTCAGGGCCATTGCCAGATCCTCCCGCAGGCCGTGCCCTTTAAACGTTTTTTTCGGCATCAGGGAAGTGAATCCCAGGGTAACCGTACAGGCCCCATCGCAGGAAATGCTGATCCTGCCCTTAAAATCAGTGCCGCAGGCCGTCAGATCGCAGTCGTACCTCAAATAGCCGGCGCTCTTTTGCAGCGTAAGCCTGCTGCTCCCAAGGCTTACGCCCTCCTCTGACTCCAGCGCCACGGTAAGCCCCGCAGCCGCGTCTGATTGCACAAAAAAGTAAAAATGGTATTCCTCACCCTCCTTTACGGGTACGCCGAAATATCCGATGTTATAGATTTTTCCCCCCGGGGCGAACGTTGTCCGCAGGGCGGCCTTCCTGTTTGGATTGAGCGTGCCTTCCGTCAGAAGCGAAAAGGAGGCGTCCTGTGCATACCATCCGGGGATTTCAGTATCCGGTACCGCAGCCGCCCACTCATCCATGCCTTCTCCATGATTGAAGGCGCCGGGCCAGCCGTATTCCGTTACAAAAATCCTCTGATCAGGGTCTGTGGTACAGCCCTCGGGAAGCAGGGAATCCTCAAACGCCCTGTTCCGGATCATTTCAGGATACAGCCCTCCGTCAGCCGCGTGGTTGATATCTTCAAAAAATAAACCATAAAACTCCGGTGCTGTATGGAATTTTACCTTTTCGGTATGAATGTGAATTGTATTTTTCATGTCATCTCCTGTTATTCTGATAGATTCTCTGCATAAAGGCATCCGCCAGGGGCAGCCACAGTTCAAAATTCGGGTAATCATAGTTCCCGAACACAGATACCCCCGCCTGTCCGTGGGGCACGCCGGTAAAGGTATGTACCTCCGCCCGGATGCCGTGTGAGAGCAAATCTCTGTATACCCAATGCAGGTTATCCAGGGCCTTATCCTCCATTCCCACTGCAAAAAGCACCGGAGGATATACGACCTTTGTATAGTCGATTTCTCTGCCTTCCCAGCGGGGACCGTACACACAGAGGAAGGCGTCTGGCGCTCCGCGGTATTCATCCAGTTCGTCCGGAACGTAACCGGGAAAATGATCTGTTACCTTCTGGTTTCCTGAATAATAACGGATACATTCCTCTCCCGTCAGCCCGCCGTTGGAAAATCCTGCAAAGGCCACCTGATTTTCTTTGATCCGGTACCTGGATGCATTCTTTCGAATCATGCGGATCAGCCTTGCCGCATCTGCGCCGCATTCCTGGCCGGTATAGGGCATCATATTGGTTCTGTTCAGAAGCATGAAGCTTTGATAGCCCAGCCGGTTGAAGTCCAGACAGCTCTGGTAGGCTTCATGGATCACACAGTCCCCGTGATCCCCGCCCGCGCACAGAATGACGGCCCCTTTTGGCTGCACCTTCTCAGGCAGCAGGAATTCATACATATAGGGCCTGAATTCCGGGTCGTGATTATAACGCAGGCCCGGGTTCTCCGTATATTCCCCCGTGGCCGGCATATTTCCCTCCGGCCACAGATAAATGCGGGAAGGCGCATCCGGCAGCTTTTCCAGCGTATCCATGAAAGCATGATATTCTGCTGCCAACCGCCGCTGTTTTGCCTCATCCTGTTCTTCCAGCATCTCTCTTCTCATGCCGTGCAGCTTAACCAGCTTTTCAATCGGGTAGCAGGGAGCGTCTTCAAAATATGTCACGCTGCGGTGCTGTGCGGCGGCGCATTCCTGCGCGGCGATGCTCTGAACTATTTCATTTTCACTTTTCATATGCTTTTACCTCTGCAATGTATCATCGATTCTGAATTTCATAAGGGGATCAATCTTTACCCTGGATTCAGCCGGTTTGTCCGTAAATTCCATCACAAAATCATTCTCCGCCGTATAGGACTTCCACTCCGGCAGTTCTTCCCCAATGGTATCCGTTCCGTTGGGATTACCGTTTTTTACAAAATTCACCCAATAGGAGCTGACCTGGCGCGCCAGATCATAATGCCGGCCGGTAAACGGACGCCAGCACCTTGCCAGGCTGTCATAGGCAAACCACATCTCGCTTCCGTGGTAGCTGCCGGCCTGATCCTCGCCGGGGATATCCGCATCAAACTCATACAGATAGGTTTCCCTGCCCTGGCTGCTCTGCAGGCAGCCGAACATCCGGGCCCCTGCGACCAAATCCAGCATGGCATCACAGGAAAACAGCGCCTTTGCATCCGCGTCATTTTCCACCCGGCTGATGCTCATAAATTCCTCCGCCTTTTCGCCAAAGCCGGCGGCATACTCCCGCAGTCCGGCCACGGTATCTATGGTTTTGCCGAAGGCTCTGGAAAAGCCTTCCGCTTCTCCCCGGTTATAACCCGCCAGCACCGGGATTTTATGATGATGGTTCTTTTTATAGGCGTCAAAATTGGATTCCTGAATCAGGATGCCGTCAATCGCAGGCTCGAAGTGGATGCCAGGGCCTAAAAGCACATCCTCCAGGCGCACCAGCTCCTCTGCCGGCATTTTTCTCGCTTCCTCCAGACTGCAAAATCCCGCCTTTTCAAAAAATTCTGCGCCAACCCTTTCCGCCTTTTCCAGCGGATGGCTTCTGTCTTCCTTTTCCGCAAAAGCCACCGTGACGCTGCTTTCAATAATCGCGCCGCACATCAGCCCCTCCGCCATGGGGGAGGTCATCAAATTCTGCACGCTCATAGCGCCCGCCGATTGCCCCGCAATGGTAATCCGGTCCGGATCCCCTCCGAAAGCGGCGATATTGCGTTTTACCCATTTTAAGGCGGCCAGCTGGTCCAGTGTCCCATAGTTGCCCTTCGGATCCTCCGGCGCTTCCTTCGATAACCAGGGATGGGCCAAAAATCCCAGGACACCCAGACGGTAAGCAATGGATACCACCACGATACCCTTCTGAGCCATATGTTCCCAGTCAAATTCTATTTCATAGGGATAACCGCCCTTAAAACCGCCTCCATGGATATACATCAGCACCGGAAGCTTTTCCTCCCCTGTCCTCGCAGGCGTGTATACATTCAGGTACAGGCAGTCCTCGCTCATTTCAAATTCAGGGCCGGTGGGATGAATTTCCCTGGTCCAGAATTCCCTGGGATTACTTCCCGGCACGGGCTGGCAGGCGATAGGGCCGTACTGATCCGCCATTCTCACGCCTTCCCATCCTGCGGCAGGCTGCGGCGCCCTCCAGCGCAGCTCCCCTACAGGAGGCGCTGCGTAAGGAATGCCTTTGAATACGGCAATTCTGGGATCCCATCCGTGAATTCCCTGAAGTTTTCCAGTTTCTATTGTAACCTGTAAGTTTTCCATACCTTCTCCTTTTCCCTCTCATTATTTTATGTAACATATCCGGCGGCAGCCGGCCATATGCTTACGCTTGTTTTTTCCGTTTACTGTGCTGCAAGCCATGCATCAAACTGTTTCTGTTCTTCCGCTATAATCTCATCAATCCCCGCAGCCTTCAGTTCCTCATTAAATTTTTCCAGATAAGAATCCACGTCCACCAGCCCGTACAGCAAAGCGCCTCTGTACTCTGATACAACGGATGCACAGGCGGCCATCTGATCATATACCGGGGCGCTGTCAAAGACAAAGCCCATTGCTTCAGAGAATTTCGCATGGTTTGGGGCATCCAGCATATCGGTATAGTAAGTCGTCATATCGGTTTCCAGGGGAATACTCAGGCACTGGTTGGGGAAGAACCATGGTACATTGGACATCCATGTCTGATTTGTTGCATCAATTCCCTCCGGGTAACGGGCAATCCCTTTCTCATCTATTGTATAGTTATGTCCTTCCACTCCCAAAATGAAATAACGTGCCAACGTCTCGTCCGTAGCCATCAGATACAAAAGCTTCATGGCCGCATCAGGATGCTTGCAAACTGTGGAAATCATCCATCCGCCCAGCACAGAAGCGCTGGTTCCGGTCAGATCTGTCAGAGGGAAATATACTGCCTCGTAAGGGCTGCTGGCATTCAGGGCTCTGATATAATCTATACTGTAGCCGCCCATATAACAGCCGGCAGCAACTGCATTATTGTACTGGTTAAAGGTCAATTCATTATTCAGCGGGTCGTCCATCATTAAACCGGCTTCTTTCCATTCCTTCATGCGATAGCAGTAGTCCTTCCACTCCTGCGTCTCATAAAGGTTTACCACCTCTTTATTGCCAACACCACGGTTCATCAGCACTCCCAGCCAGTTCGGATTGCCGAAGCTGTCAATATTGATCGCCAGTTCATTGTTGGTATTGATCATGTACGCATATTCCGGATGAATTGCCTTAGCGTCTTTCATAATCTGAGTCATTTCATCCATGGTAATCCGCTCACCGTCGCGATCAGCAATCCCCAGATCCTCGGCTACATCTTTTCTCAGCATATATGTTTCGAAGGTGGCATAACTGTCTACGGCCGGGACTGCATACTGCACTCCCCCGATCTGCTGCGTTTTTAATACATTATCCGGATACATTTCCCATAAGTCCGGATATACATCCAGATATTTATCCATCGGAATACACTGTTCGTTCTTTACACAGCCATCCACGGTAGAATAGGCTCTCCAGCAGAACAGATCCAGGGGCTTCTGATTATCTGAAAGCATTAACGTCATCTGCGTGGCCAAATCACCGAAGGCAATCTGTATGGCATCCACCTTTACTCCGGCGTTAATGGAAATCAGGTACTCATTCATTGCGTCTTCAATTAACTGTTCATCCGGCATTGGACTGAAAGATGTAACCTGAACACTTACCACCGGCCAGTCGTCCGGATTCTCGGCTGCTTCAAATACATCAGCTGAAGCTGAACCTTCTGCTGTTTCTCCGGCAGCTGACGTAACGGATGATTCCATTTCCTTTCCGGGCGCCGGCGCCTCTGTAGTCTGGCTATTGCAGCCGGCCAGTGTTCCCAGCATCGCTGCAGTTAAAAGCAGTGAAATCAGTTTCTTTTTCATAAAATGTTCTCCTTTACATTTTTAAGAAAACCGCAGCATCGGTTTTCTTCTTATTAAATGTTACAGTTCAGCCTTCGGCTGCCCTGTAACGGTTAAATTCATTCTATACGTTCCTTCCATTGAAGAATATTCATTTTCAGATGCAGTTAATCACATTTTCTGACTATGGATAAGTCAGCATTTCCAGCACCGGAAATGCAAAAGCGCCGGCCACAGTTTCCCATAGCCGGCAGCTTCCTGTTTTTATTAATACCTTCTTACTGTGCAGCAAGCCAGGCGTCAAACTGTTTCTGCTCTTCTGCAATAATCTCATCGATTCCTGCGGCCTTCAGCTCTTCGTTGAATTTCTCAAGGTAAGAGTCCACATCTACCAGGCCATACAACAGGGCGTCCCTGTATTCCGCCACAACCGTTGTACAGGCTGCCATCTGATCATATACCGGAGCGCTGTCAAAAATGAAGCCCATAGCTTCTGAGAATTTTGCGTGATTGGGAGCATCCAGCATATCGGTATAATACGTAGACATTTCCACTTCCAGGGGAAGGCTCAGGCACTGGTTGGGATAATACCAGGGACCATTCATATTCCAGGTGGCGTTGTTGGCGTCTACCCCTTCAGGGAAACGGGCAATCCCGTTTTCATCTACTGTGTAATTATGGCCTTCAATGCCCAGAATCATATACCGTGCAACCACCTCGTCGGTTGCCATCAGATACAGGATCTTCATGGCTGCATCAGGATTTTTGCAGACAGTGGAAATCATCCATCCGCCCAGTACGGAAGCACTGGTTCCCACCAGATCCGTCAGCTGGAATTCAATGGGTTCATAGGGGCTGTAAGAAATCAGCGCCTTGATATAGTCGGGGCTGTAGCCGCCAAGGTAGCAGCCTGCCGCCACGCCATTATTATACTGTGTGATAGTTCTTTCATTATTCAGAGGGTCATCCAGCTGTAAGCCCGCTTCATTCCAGTCCTTCATCCGATAGCAGAAATCACGCCATTCCTCAGTTTCATAAAGATTTACTATTTCAGTATTATCAACGCCGCGGTTAAACAGAACACCAAGCCAGTTGGGATTTCCCAGGCTGTCGATATCAAGTACGGCTTCATCATTGGTATTTACCATATAGGAAAATTCCGGATGAATTGCCTTGGCATCCTTCATGATCTGCGTCATCTCATCAAGCGTAATGCGCTCGCCGTCCCTGTCGGCAATCCCCAGCTCCTCCGCTATATCCTTTCTTAAGGCATACACCTCATAGGTTGCGTAGCTGTCAACGGAAGGGACTGCGTACTGAACGCCGGAAACCTGCTGCGTCTTTAATACTTTTTCCGGATACATTTCCCAAAGATCCGGGTACACATCCTTGTAAGGATCCAGGGAAATACACTGCTCATTCTTTACACAGCTGTCCACGTTGGAATAAAATCTCCAGCAGAACACATCCAGCGGGTTCTGATTATCGGACAGCATCAGTGTCATCTGCGTTGCAAGGTCGCCGAAGTTAATGCCAATCAGATCCACCTTCACTCCTGCGTTAATAGATACCAGATACTCGTTTAATGCGTCTTCAACCATTGTTTCATCCGGCATGTCATAGCTCAGCGACTGCACCGCAATCACCGGCCACTCGTCCGGGTTTTCAGATGCTTCAAGCGGCTGGGCCGATTCTCCCTGTGCAGCTGCCGTGCTTTCCGCCGGGCCCGACGCGCCGGCCGATCCATTCCCTGCAGGCTCAGATCCACAGCCTATAAGCGTTCCCAGCATTGCCGCAACAAGGATAAGTGATACCAGTTTCTTTTTCATAGTACTTCCTCCTGCTTTTTTATCGATAACCCTATCTTAAAACTTTCTTTACTGCTAAAATATTCATTTTCCGAGATCCACTGTGGCATTTTCTGTCTCCGAAGCACTTATGCCCGTACATAAACATCTGCAACCGCAGCTTCTATCAGCGCCTGTCTGTCTGAAATCTGACAGGGGCTCAGATTCAGGATCTGCCTGCCTCCCTTAAGCGGAAGGATACACTGGCTGTAGCCTGTATAATTATAATTATTGTCAATCGGAATCAGGCTGTCCATCTTTTCCCAGAAGCCCATCCCCAGCTCTGAATTGGCAAAAATATGGGAAAAGCCTCTTCCTGTCACCAGGATTGTCCCGTCCTTTCCTCCCTTGTCAATCCATGCCACATAGGGTGTGCCAGTGAGATAACTGCCGTCGGCCGCAATCACCGGATTGCCCATAAAATCAGGCTCCCCCCAGTCATCCATGGAATCAGAAATCCTGAAATATACAGGGATTCTGTCCTGGTTTACCATTTCATAGACCATAATAAATTTCCCGTTCGGCAGATAAGCCACCACAGGCATGCCGGGCCGGAGTATTCCATCGGGAAAAGCAACGTCGATTTTCTCTTCTCCCCAGGTATAGCCGCCATCCTCCGATACCTTATGCGCCAGAAGCTGGTTATAATTTCCATGATCCTTATACCGTTCATCCGAATAATAACAGAACAGCTTTCCGTCAGGGGACTGCAACAGGAAGGGTTCCCATACAGGCAGGCCCATGATATGCTTTTCATCCCTTTCCCCTTTTATGATTTCGCTGACAAACTCCCAGGTTTTTCCCGCATCCCCGCTTTTATACAGATGCAGGGCGGTAGTGCCCATATCTTGCGGAATCATATTGCCGGCGCAAAGAATTGTTCCCTCTTTCAGTACCCCCATATCACAGGGCAGCTCGAACAGGTGCGGCTGGAAGCGGCATCCGTATCCAAGCTGCGTATCCTCAACACAGCTTAAGTAATGCCAACTGTGCGCGTCATCCGTACTTTCATAAATCGGGAAAACAGGGGTTGTCTGCGTATAATATTCCATGGTGGCCAGAAGCGTTCCGTTCTTTTCTCCGTTATGCTCCAGACAGATGCAGCGGGGATACATGGAGCCGGGCCCCCTCTGTCCTTCAAAAGGCTCGCCCGGGCAAAAAACCACGCTGGTATATCTTTTCTTCAGAAGAATGGAACAGCTGCCTCCCTCTTTGGGGACATGGCCGCCGTTGGGGGCATAAAGGGAATCGTGGATTAATTTACTGTCTACTGTCATAGTCTTTTGGCTCCTTTTCTTATCTGTTTACCATTCGTCCTGTACTAGCCCTTGACACCGCCGATTACAATCCCCTTAATAAACGCTTTCTGGAAGAAGGGATAGATAATCATTATCGGGACAACGGAAATTACCGCAATCGCCATTCTTACCCCGGATGTGGGGATCTGTGTCGTAATCTGGGCGCTGCCCGCATCCAGCGTATTTTCCTTCAGGAACTGCACGTTGTTCATCATGGAATTCAGCACGTTCTGGATGGAATACAAATCACTTCTTCTGGTCAGATAATACAGGCCGTTAATCCAGTCATTCCAGTAAGCCAGCGCGGAGAACAGCGCTACCGTGGACAGCATGGGCTTGGAAAGGGGAAGCGCAATCCGAAACAGCATCCCCAGTTCCCCGCAGGAATCCATCTCCGCCGCCTCCAGGATATCCTTGGGCACATTGGTAGTAAAATAGGTCCTCATCAAAATGACGTTATAGGCTCCCAGCGCCAGGTTCGGCAGCAGCAGTCCCAGCAGGCTGTCCCCCACATGCATGTACTGGCTCCAAATAATATAGGAAGGAACCATACCGCCGGAAAACAGCATCGTGAAAAAGATGAAAAAGGACAGGAAATTCCTTCCTGGCAAATCCTGCTTGGACAGCAGATAAGCCATGAACATTGTCATCGTCACATTCAGCGTAGTTCCCACCAATGTAACCAGAATTGTCACCCCATAGGCCCTGGTAATCTTGCCCGCAGCCTGAAACAGATACTCATAGGCACGGAAATTTATTTTTCTCGGGAAAAAAGAATAGCCGTAAAGCGTCAGGGTTGCTTCATCTGTAATGGACGCCGTAATCAACAGGATGAACGGCAGCAGACAGCAAAGCATCAAAAGTATCATTATTATATTCGCAAATATGCGAAAACCTTTATTCGTACCAGCCATATTTATTTTCCTCCTCCTTAGAACAACGCGCTGTCAGGCTCTGTCCTGCGTACGATGGCATTGGTCAGCATAACCACAAAGAAGCCAAGTACGGACTGCATAAAGCCTGCCGCCAGAGATCTTCCCACGTCATGATCCTGCATCAGCGTGCGGTATACGAAGGTGTCAATGGTGGTGGTTGTGGAATAAAGCAGGCCGCTGTTCTGAGGCACCTGATAGAATAACCCGAAATCAGAAGCGAACATTCTTCCCAGCGCCATAATGGTCAGGATAATCACTGTAGGCTTCAGCAACGGCAGCGTAATCCTCGTGATCTGCTGCCATGTGGTGGCGCCGTCCACCACTGCCGCCTCATAATAGGTTTTGTCAAATCCGATAATGGTTGCAAAATACACAATACTCTGGAAACCGAAGCTTCTCCACAGCTGCACGATGGTCAGGATAAAAGGCCAGTATTTAGCTTCCGTATACCACTGGATTCCTTCTTTCCCCAGCGGTTCCAGAATTCCTTTGTTTACAAAGCCGTTCGTGCTGGATAAAAAGGCATATACCAGATAACCGATCAGAACCGTACTCACCAGATGGGGAATCAGTATGGTGGTCTGATATACCTGCTGTGCTGTTTTCTTTCGTACCTCATTTAAAAGGATTGCAACAAAGATTGCAAAAACAGTACCTAAAAACAGGAATAGAACATTGTATCCTATGGTATTGCGGAACATGATTTTAGCCCATTTGGAACCAAACAGATACGTAAAATTACTCAGTCCGTTCCAGGGACTTTTGATAATTCCCTTGGCAAAGCTGTATTTCTTGAATGCAAGAATCAGGCCTCCCATGGGAAGATAATTGTTAATTATCAGGTATATAAATCCCGGCAGTGCGCAAAGATAAAGCGGGGCATATTTCCGAAGCTTTCTCAATGTCTGACTTTTCTTTACAGCCTTTTTTTCAGCTGCGTTCATATTCTTAGTTATCATCTCATCATTCCCTTCCGTCCTGGAAATAAAGTGCACAGTCAAATACCCTGCCGCAAGCAGCGGGCATCAAGCTTGCAGCGCCGCAAGCGGCAGGATATTTAACCCTCGCGGCAGTCGCCAGATGGACATGCGGGCATGTCCGCCCGGCTCGTTGCCCGCGGGAATAAATGCCGGCCATAGCCGCCTACAGCCGGCAACATATCTTTATTCTTTGTCAGTTTACTGTACGGCAAGCCATGCATCGAACTGCTTCTGTTCTTCTGCAATAATCTCGTCAATTCCTGCTGCCTTCAGCTCCTCGTTGAACTTTTCAAGATAGGAATCCACATCCACAAGGCCGTATAACAGGGCGTCCCTGTATTCCGCCACAACC